>DAHYUM010000009.1 GCA_027398005.1 bacterium | reverse complement strand
AGCCGTCGGCTTAAGCCGACGGGAATTAAAGATAATGCCGCAAAAAAAACATTAAATATTCTGGATTTGCCTAATACTTAATACTAAAGAATGATAAAATTGGATTTAGTTTAAACTTGCCGTTCGCTTAAGCGAACGGGAATTGTAGATTATGCCTCAAAAATCATCAGAATATTTTGAATTGTTAAATTCATGAAGTTAAAGATATTTTGATTAGAATTTTATTATACTTGCCGTCGGCTTAAGCCGACGGAAAATAGAATCAGTATATTCATTAAAATAAATTAGTATTGCAATCCAATATCAAGTGAAATTGAAAGCGAGCCAATATCTTTTCTAAAGCGGTCGTAAATATTCTCCACTCCTTTATCAAAGAAATGGGCAAATGAATACTTGATTGTGAATCCTAATAAACTTTCGCGGCTCATACCGAAATTAGCACCCAGTGCCACATATCCTCCAAAAGCCACTTTCATCTGCGCGTATTTAAGGGCCTCAAAAAACTCTCTTTCGTACGGGTCGGTCATTGCGAATGACGGGCCGAGTGCCACGCTTATAAAGGGACGCATATTATCTGTAAGGGCATCGCTGAAAATGCGGTACTGAAGACCAAAATTAAGAGGGAACATGAATACACGGTTCTTTTTGTTGAATGTATATACATTGCCGTAATAATCAATATATTCAAATTCCCTGTCATCCTTCGATTCGCCAATGGAAAAATCAATAAATCCGGAAAGATTATCCGATAAATTCTTCCTCAATAAAGTCCCCAGCCCAAAACCTCCCTCGCTGAACATAACATTTACTTCCCACGCATTTGGGGGAAAAACAACACGGCTTGTATCGGGGGCAAGTTTTCCTATTTTCTGGGCATTAAGAGGCAGAAGGGGAAATATTAAAAACAGGAGAAATAATTTTTTCATTACCAAACCTTTTTATTTATTTTCAGTTGAAAAATTAATTATAATATAGTAAAAATCAACGGTAAAAATCAGCCGCATTTATTATGAAAGAATTATCTACTCCGGAATATTGGAATAACCGCTATACCGAAAATAACGATACCTGGACTTTAAACAACGCAAATCCCGTTTTGGTTCAGGCTGTTGAACATAAATTAATAACTCCCCCCGGCTCGGTTCTTGCCGCAGGCTGCGGCAAAGGGGACGATTCCCTTTTCCTTTCAAAACAGGGGTTCGAGGTTACCGCTGTCGATTTTTCGGCAAATGCAATTGAGGCTTCTTCCTCCCTTTTCAAAAGGGAAAATGCTAATGTAAACCTGGTACAGACCGATTTATTCCGCCTTAATGAGGAATTTCCCTCCCGGTTCGATTATTTGTACGAATATGTAACCCTCTGCGCGGTTGAACCTGCCCGCGTGGAGGAGATGGTTTTTAATTTTGCCGCGGCTCTTAAACCGGGGGGATTGTTTATAGCCGACCTTTTTCCCGTAGACGGCAGAAAAGGGGGGCCTCCCTTTTCTATTGACTTAAAGGAATTTGTAACAATGACTTCTAAATATTTGAAACTGGAACATTATTCACGCTTAATTAAATCAATAAAACCCCGCAAAGGAAATGAAGTATTAATGATATTCAGAAAGGAGAAATAATGGCAAGAAATCTTGAACTCAAAATCGAATTGCCTTCGCACAGAAAAATTGTTGACAGGCTTTCTAAAATTAAAGCAAAGAATATGGGAATTCTAAAACAGAAGGATACCTATTATAAAATTAAAAACGGACTGCTTAAACTGCGCAGTGTTAACGGAAGATTTGAACTGATAAAATATTTAAGGGACGAAAAAGGAAAGAAAAGATGGTCCGATTATGAAGTCCTCAATATCGAAGGTAAAAATCCCGAGAAATATTTTGCTGAATTGTTTAAAATTGACATTGTAGTGGAAAAGAAAAGAATTTTGTACCTTTACAAGGGAACGCGGGTCCATCTGGATACGGTGAAAAATCTGGGCACTTTTCTTGAACTGGAAACCGTGGTTGATAAAGGATTGAAGGATGCCGAAACGAGATTCAACGAAATTGTTGAATTGCTCGGGTTAGACCTGACTAAACAAATTAAGGCTTCGTATAAAAACCTTCTCGGTAAAAAATGATACTGGCAAAGCAAAACAGGGGCGCCGTTAATATTGAAAGCATTATTTCCTCTTATTTAGAGAGAGGGGAGCTTAAAGAACTTCTGCTCGTGGTTCCTACTAACAGAAAACTTAGGGACTATAAGAAGGAGATTATTTCGGCATTCAAGGGAAAGGGTGTAACAGGATTGAACCTTGAGACTTTCGAATCGCTCTGCTCAAAAATTCTGGAAGTAAGCACTATATTCGTCAACCTTGAAGAAGCCCCCTCGGCTGTTTTGCTTAGCCATGCGGTTTCAGAAACGGAACTGAATTATTTTTCCTCCTATAAAGGGGAAATTCCGAACGGAACACTTAACAGGATAAGGAGCGTAATTTCGGAGTATAAAAGGAACGGGATTACTCCTGATGTTCTAAGGGGGGAAGCCGAAAAACTGCCCCACTCGGAAAAACTTAAAGCTCTCGATATCGCCTCGATTTATGAGAATTATCTGCTTAAAACCATTTCCCTCGCCGCATTCGAGGCGGGGGATGTTTATTCGGCTTTGAATGGATTGACCGATGAGGTTTTTGAGGAGTATTTTAAAAAAGTGTTCCCCGATGCGAAAGAAATTCTAATTAAAGGTTTCGATGAATTTACGGGGCCGGAAGCCGGAATTGTTGACCGCCTTGCCAAAATTAAGAGCCTCTCACTGCTTCTCCAGTTCGATTATTATGCAGGCAACAGCGGCTTGTTTGCCCACCTCGATAAAACGTACGATAAATTTGAAAAAAGAGGATTCGTTAAAATTAAGGAAAATGAATCGGGGAATAATTCCCGCTTCAAAAAAATTATCAGGGAACAGCTCTTCTCGGAATACAGGGGAAAAAGAATTAATGAGTTTAAGGAATCGCTATTTAAGTTCGATTCATTTACCCGTGAAGAGGAAATTGTAAATATTGCAAAGGAAGTAAAAAGACTTATTCTTGAAGAGAATGCCGAACCGTATAAAATTTGCGTGGCTTTTAATCTTGTGCAGAATTATTCCCCCGTGCTTAACGAGGTCTTTTCGGTTTACGGAATTCCACTTAACCTTACAGACCGTGTATATCTGGAATATACTGCCCCTATAATTGCTATTCTTAACCTGCTCGAAATTCTGGAGAATGATTATTATTTTAAGAATGTTATCAGGGCATTCAGCAGCAACGTGCTTGCGGGCAAAGGGATTGAACTGAAGAGCATTCTCAAATCGGCTATTGAGCTTAAGATTATAGGGGGGCGCGAAAACTGGATTGCCATGCTTAAAAACGCTGTTGATGAAAGAAAAAAATATAAGAATGCCGATGAACAGGAAGATTCGGAAATTAAAACTTTCACCTCGGCCCTGGAAAGTATTCAGGCAATTCATTCAATTTTAAAGCCTTTCGAAGGGAAACTTACTATTGGTGAATTCCTCGAAAAGTTTGAATTAATGGTGTACGAACTCAATATCCCTTTCCATATACTAGAATTAAGCGCCGAAAAGGAGAAGGAAATTAAAGCCGTTACAACTTTTCTTGAAACGCTTAAGGAAGTATTCAACCTTCTGGCCGTTCAGTGCGGCGACGCGAAAAAATTTCCTATATCTTTCTTCCTTGACCAGATGCGAACATCGGCAAGCCATGCCCGGTTTAATGTTAAAGAAAAGTCGGATAGCGCCGTGCTGGTTACTAACCTTGAGGAAATAAGAGGACTTGAATTCGATTATCTTTTTATTGGCGGATTGTGCGACGGGGATTTGCCCACACGCTATCAACCCGAGATTTTTTATTCAGGCACGTTTCAGAAACAGGAAGAGACTCATTTAATTGAGGAAAGATACCGTTTTTACCAATCGTTATGCGCATTTAATAAACGGCTCTATTTATCGGCCCCCCTTAACGAATCGAACCGCGAGCTAAACGAATCGAGCTTTCTTAAGGAGTTTACACGCCTATTCGATGTTTCTCTTCTTCCGCAATCTTATTTCGCCTCTAAAGTGTATTCTAATGAAGAGATTCAGAAGCTGATTGGAACTGTTGCCGCAAAGGTTAAAGATGAACTCCTTATTCCGGAACTTGAAGGGGAGGAATTTGATAAAGACTATTTTTACAAGGCTTCCGAAGTACAGAAAATAAGGAGCGCCGGAGAGGATTCTCTTTCTCCTTATACAGGGTATGTGGATCTTAACAATTCCGATATTGCCGCGCCGGTTAAAGAGCTTATCGAAGAAAAATTCGGCGTGCTTAAGAATAAGCAGTATTCTATTTCACAGCTCGAAACTTATGCCAAATGCCCTTTCAAATTTTTTGCCGAACGGGTTTTGAATATTAAACCGGAAGAGGAACCTTCCGAAGAAATTGAAGCGGTTGAAATGGGCAACCTGCTCCATTCCGTGTTTTATAAGTTTTTTACTTTCCTGAGGAATAACGGAATTAAACTGAACGACTGTACCGAAGAGCAGTTTGCCGCGGCAAAGGTTAAATTATTCGAGATTGCCGAAAACGAAATAAACGAGATGCCTTTTTCGTCGCCATTGAATTTCTTCGAAAAAGAGAAAATTCTGGGTATTAAGGGGGATAAAGTAAATTCAATACTGTTCAAACTCCTTATGCACGAAAAAGAAAATAAGGACGGCTATCAGCCTAAGTTTTTTGAAACGCCTTTCGGGTTTGTTGAAAAAGAGGGGAGCGATAACTCAATTAAGGATACTTCTTCAATTGAAATGGAAGGGGTTAAATTAAAGGGCAAAATTGACAGGATTGAAATTGATGATGAGAATAAATTTTTAAGGGTTGTCGATTATAAATTGAGTGGAAAGAAACCTACCAAGGATGAATTGTGGACAGGCATATCGCTTCAGCTTCCGGTTTACCTTGCCGCGGCAGAGCAGATTCTGTTTAATAATTACAGCGAAAAACTAGTGCCGGCGGAAATGGTTATTTATTCCCTTAAATTCAGCGAAGGTGACTTCGGGCCCGATAAAGTTAATTTAAAATCGAAAAAAGATGACGACGAAGCGGCATTAACCGGCGAGCTTATTAAACAGGCCAGGCTGTTTATAGCTAAATATGTAAGCGAAATATCTGAAGGAAAGTTTAATTTATCGCAAAATCCTAAGAGAGATTCCATAGTTTGCTGTTATTGCGGCTTAAAACCGATTTGCCGGGTATCTGAATCAAAGTGACAATTTACGGTTGAATTAAAAAAACAAAATTTGTAGTTTTGGGGGTAGCCACTGCAAATGCTTAGGTATTCCGGCAATAGCGGTGGCCATTTTTTTTTATTATTACAAAATAGGAGTCTTTACAGTGTCGAACAATTTAGTTTACTTGAGTCGCGAACGGATGCTCGAGTTGGAAAAAGAATTGACAGATCTTAAAACCAAAGGACGCAAGGCAATGGCCGAAAGAATTGCCGAAGCCCGCTCTCACGGCGATTTATCTGAAAATGCTGAGTATGATGCTGCTAAAGAGGAACAGGGGCTGCTGGAACTGAAAATAAGCAAACTTGAAGAAATGCTCTCGAGAACCAGAATTATTGACCTGACTTCTATGCCTAAAGACCAGTCGCATATACTTTCTAAACTGACTGTGAAAAATCTTAATAATACCAAGACTTATACATATATCCTCGTTTCACCCGAAGAAGCCGACCTTAATGCGGGTAAAATTGCCATTTCCTCCCCCGTAGGGCAGGCTCTTATGGGAGTTAAAAAAGGGGATGTTGTGCAGGCCAAGGTTCCGGCAGGCGTTATTAAATTCGAAATTCTAGATTTAGAATAGTTTTTATAAATAGCTATATTGCAGGGGAGTAAAGTTTTTCTTTGCTCCCTTTTTTTCTATATGATTAAACTGGAACAGAAAATATTAAAATTTATCGCTCGCGAAAACCTTATTGCGCAGGGGGATAATGTTCTGGTTGCTCTAAGCGGCGGACCCGACTCCGTTTTTGCCCTCCATTTCCTTCTTAAATACAAAAAGAAATTCCGCATTGAAATTTCCGCTTTCCACCTTAACCATAAACTCAGGGGAAGGGAATCGGAAGGGGATGAAAAATTCTGCTCTCTACTGTGCGCCTCTCTGGGGGTCAGCCTCTTTTCGGAAAGCGCCGATATTAAAAAACTTTCTTATGCTTCCAAGACTTCAATTGAAGAAACTGCAAGGGGAGTAAGATATAGAAGGCTTGAAGAGCTTGCCCGCATCTACCGTTTCGATAAAATTGTAACGGCTCATAATTCAAACGATAATGCCGAAACAATGCTCCTTAATCTCTTTACCGGATGCGGACTGCATGGAATTTCGGGCATCCCGGCAAGAAGAAGTAATATTATTAGGCCCCTGCTTTCAATTACTAAAGAAGAGATTCTTGAATACCTTAAGGAAAACAAGATTAAATACCGCACCGATAGTTCGAACCTCTCGGATGATTATAAAAGGAACTTTCTCCGCAACAGAATTATTCCCCACCTCAAAAAAGAGTTCAACCCTCTTTTAGAGGATGCACTCTTCCGTTCGAGCCGTATATTTGAACAGGGGAAAAACAGCCTGGACCGCATTGCCGAAGAACTGCTTTCTAAGGAAGCCCATTTCTCAGCCGGAAGGGTCTCTATCAATATCTCATCCTTTACAAATTCAGTGGAATTGCTGGGGGCTATGCTCAGGAGCGCTATCCAAAGGGAGTTCTCAAAAGAACTTACATTCGAAGACTATGCGCTGGTTAAGGAACTTCTAAATAAACAGACTGGTAAAAGAGTTCATCTTTCATCGGGGCTGGTGGCCCTAAAGGAAAGAGAAAGAATTGAGATTTTTAGGCCCGGCAAGGCGCTGGATGACGAATTCAGGCTCAAAATAGGGGAAAATATTGAAATCGGCCCCTTTAGAATTGGCATCGAAAATGGCGCAATTGAGGAGGGAAACCGAAAAAACTTTGAAAAAAGTGAACTTATTGAGGCGGATAATACCGACGATATTTTTATATTACGTAAGTGGAAAAGTGGGGATAAGTTCATTCCGCTCGGAATGAAGGGATTTAAGAAAATTTCAGATTTCCTTACGGATGCGAAAGTCCCCTCTTCCGAAAAAAGAAACCGTTTAATTTTGCTCAACAGGAACAATATTGTGTGGGTTTGCGGTTTAAGAATAGATGACAGATTTAAAATAACTGATAAAACTAAAAAAACAGTAAGGCTATGGATTCAGAAAATAAAGTAAATAATAAACAAATTCTCGTAGGGCACGAAAAATTTGTCGAAATGATTAGTGCCGAACAAATCCGCGCTAGAATTGTAGAGCTTGGCAAGCAGATTACAGAAGATTATAAGGCTAAACTTCCTATATTCATAAGCGTGCTTAACGGTTCTTTCATGTTCCTTTCGGACCTGATTAAAGAGGTCGATCTTCATTGCGAAATAGATTTTATAAAGCTTTCAAGCTACGGCGACCAGAAAATTTCGTCGGGCAAAGTTAAAACATTAAAGGAATTAAATGCCGATATCAGCGAAAGGCATGTTATAATTGTTGAAGATATTGTTGATACAGGATTATCTATCAGCTATCTTGAAAAACTGCTGAAAGAGCATAACCCCGCCAGCACTAAAGTAGCTTCCCTTCTTGTTAAACCCGAAAGCCTTAAGTATGATATTAAGGTCGATTATGTGGGTTTCGAAATTCCGAATAAATTTGTTATCGGCTACGGGCTCGATTATGCTCAGAAATACAGGAATCTTTCTTCTATTTATGTCTTAAGCGAATAAGAGGTTTTTATGTTTAACGGAGAAAATAAGAATTTTATGGCAAACGGAAACGATAATAAGGGAAACCAGAATAAAAAGAAGAATTTCCCAGGCGGACAGCAGAAACCGGACGGCGATTTCGACTGGGGAAAGGTGATTAAAACCGTTTTCAGCTGGGGAGCCGTTATTATTATTGCCGTTGTTATTATGAAACTTGCCGCAGGCGATAACTCTTCTACTACCATTTCTTTTAACGATTATAAGAAATTACTGAACGACGATAAAATTGCAAAAATTACAGTGCTTAAAACAGGGCTTAACGATTTTAATGTTGAATGCACTCTTAAAGCCGATGAAAAATTCCCTGTGGGCTCTTCATACGTATCTACCAAAAAAGTTAATGTGGTAATGATTGAAAAGCAGATTGAAGAGGATTCGCAGGTTTGGGTTGCCAAGCAGATTCCCTATTCGAACGAAAAAGAATCGAACGAATGGATGAATATGCTTATCAGCTTCTGGCCCTGGCTTCTTATACTGGGCGTCTGGTTCTTCTTTATGAGAAGGATGCAGGGGGGCGCAGGCGGTTCCCGCGGGCTGTTTAACTTCGGCAAAAGCAGGGCTAAACTTATTTCGGAAGCCGCTACCAAAGTTACATTTAAAGATGTTGCCGGCGCTGACGAGGCTAAACTTGAACTTGAAGAAATTATTGAGTTCCTTAAGGAGCCGGGCAAATTCCAGAAACTTGGCGGTAAAATTCCCAGAGGCGTTTTATTGCTGGGCCCTCCCGGCACCGGTAAGACACTCCTTGCAAGAGCAGTTGCAGGCGAAGCAGGCGTTCCATTCTTCTCTATAAGCGGCGCCGACTTTGTGGAAATGTTTGTTGGCGTTGGAGCAAGCCGCGTACGCGACCTTTTTGAGCAGGGAAAGAAAAACGCTCCCTGTATTATTTTTATAGATGAAATTGATGCAGTCGGACGTCACAGAGGCGCAGGTCTCGGGGGCGGACACGATGAAAGGGAACAGACCCTTAACCAGCTTCTTGTTGAAATGGACGGATTTGAACAGAACAGCGGCGTTATTATTATTGCCGCAACCAACCGTCCCGATGTTCTTGACCCGGCGTTACTGCGCCCCGGCCGATTTGACCGCCAGGTGGTTGTTGACCGCCCAGATGTTACAGGACGCGAAGGAATTCTTAAAGTACATACAAGAAAAATTCCTTTGGATAAGGATGTGGATCTTAAAATTCTTGCAAAAGGCACCCCCGGCCTTGCAGGCGCCGAACTGGCAAACCTTGCAAACGAAGCGGCTCTGCTGGCGGCTAGAAAAAATAAAAGAAGCGTTTCGATGGATGATTTTGAAGAAGCCAAAGATAAAGTTATGATGGGTATGGAGCGCAAGAGCCTTATAATTTCGGAAGAGGAAAAGAAAGTTACTGCCTACCACGAAATTGGACACGTTCTTGTTGCCAGAATGATTCCCGAAGCCGATCCGGTGCACAAAGTTACTATTATTCCGCGCGGAAGGGCTCTCGGCGTTACAACTTATCTGCCTGTTGACGAAAAACATACCTATTCCAAGGAATATCTCGAGGCTATGATTACTTACGCCTTAGGCGGACGCGCAGCCGAAAAAATTGTATTCTCGCGTTATACTACCGGCGCAGGGAACGATATTGAAAAAGCTACCGGCATTGCCCGCAAAATGGTCTGCGAATGGGGCATGTCCCAGACCCTTGGCCCAATTGCATTCGGAAAGAATGAAGAGGAAATATTCCTTGGGCGCGAAATTACAAAGCATAAGGATTACAGCGAGGAAACGGCACGCGAAATTGACCGCGAAATTAAAAATATTGTAAACTCGGGTATGGAACGCGCTGAAAAAATTCTTGAGGATAATATTGACCTTCTACATAGACTTTCACTCGAACTCCTCGAAAGGGAAATCCTCGATTCGGATGAAATTGACAAGATTATGAAAGGGGAAGAACTTCCCCCGGCAAAGAAAAACGGAGTTAAGGAAAACGGCAAGGATGCAATACCCGACCATGTTAAAAGATTAATGGAAGAAAAAGAAAAGAGAACTAATAACCCGATTACCGAAGATAATACAGAAAAGAAAGATGACGGCAATTGACAACGGATTTATTGATTATAAAAGTGAAGTGCTTCGTAAAAGCATTCACCTTTGTTCTCTTTCCATTCCAATAGTTTATTATTTTATCACGCGGGAATTAGCATTATCAATGCTGATCCCGCTTGCTGTTTTTTCTATTATTCTAGATGTAACCCGCCATTATCACCCCTCTATAAGCAAATATTTTTATATGATATTCGGTTTTATGCTCCGCAAGCACGAAACGGACAGCAAGAAAAAAAGCCTTAACGGCGCTACCTATGTGCTTATATCGGCAGTGCTTGTTGTGCTTCTATTCCCCAAGATATTTGCAATTACCGGTTTTGCAGTACTAATAATAGGTGATATTTTTGCCGCACTTATAGGAAGAAAATTCGGCAGGCATAAATTCCTTTCCAAAAGCCTCGAAGGCTCTATGGCTTTCTTTGTTACTTCCGTAATAGTAATATTTTTTACGCCTAAAATTACCGGCAGTATAGGGGAATATTTAATTGCTCTTTTTGCTGTCTTTGTAGGCATGATTGCGGAAAATATTTCGCAGGGGTGGGCCGACGATAACCTTACTATACCTGTTTCAATTGCTTTAACAATGTGGGCTCTCTACGCAATTTTTCTTCCACATCTTGCTCTTATACTTCCCAACGTTCCTAACTGATTCCCGTTATCCGGCTGAATATTGTTCTGTTTTCCTTCATCAATTCTTTTAGCCCGGTCAAACTTAATCCCGTAATCCCTTTAAGATTCTCTTCCGTAATTTTATAATTCCTATTCCCCGAATAATTCTGTGTCTTTAAAAGAAAATCCCTCATGGCGGTATAATTACCGGCCAGTTTAATATAATCGATTCCCTCTGCCTGCCTGCCCATGCCCAGGGCTATTTTAGATGCCGGTTTGCCGGCATGTTTTTTATATGCCCCTTTTACGGTAAGCAATTTAAATTGCAGGGCAAACTCAATTGTAGCCAATCCCCCCGGGAATTTTTTAATGTCAATTTCATCCGTATCGCTAAAAGCGGGGGCTTTTGTAAATGATTTATGCATCGAGGCGATTTCGCTTTTTACGGCTTCTTCCGTAAATCCTTTTATCCTATTAAGTGCCTTTTCTCTGAATGAATTGAATAGCTTTTGGTTTCCGCACACAAGGCGCAGTTTAGTAAGCGACTGGAATTCCCAAATCCTTGCCCGTTCGGCAAAATATTTTTCGTAGCTGGCAATAGTTCTAACAAGCTGAGCGTTTTTCCCTTCGGGGCGCAGGCGCAGGTCAATATCAAATTCGCCAGCTTCTTTTCTCAGCATTTTAATCAGTTCTTCATATTTCCTCTCGCATTCTTCAATATCCTCTTCATTCCTTATTACCATAATAAAATCTATATCCGAGGCTAAATTCATATCCATTGCGCCGTAACTGCCCAGCGCCGCAATAAAATAATCGAAGCTATATTCCGAAGCCTGCTTTCTTATCCGTCCGTCTATATAAGAGGCAATATAGCGGGAAAATGCTTGCGCCTTAATTTTGTTGAGTGTATAAAGCACCGTAAGGTTCAGAAGCAGTTCGTTAATGCCCATATTGTTAAGATCTTCTTCTTCCGGTTTGTTAAAACAGCTCCCGGCAATAAACCTGTCTTCGGCCAGCCCCCCCTGCGAAATTAAATCGACCGATTTCTGCGAATACTCGCAGACCGTAAGAAACCATTTAAGAAACTTCCTGTTCTTAAGCTGCGAATACCAGAGTGTAACAAAGCGCGAAGCCCTTATTACACGCGCAAAATTTTCTACAACCTTATCGGCATTCCGCGAACCGGCAAGGTATTTAATTAAATCCTTTTCAATCAGTTTAAAATTTTCTATAGCAGCGGTTTCAAAGCCTTTATCGCTCAAAAGCCCGGCACCTGTCTGCAGGTAGCGTAAATTATTCAATGCCCTCGTCTTCGAAGTGAAATTTATCGAATCTATAAGTCCGGCTTCCTTATCCGGTTCCGGTTTTATGATGCGCGCAAAGAACTTTCTAACCTTATTCCTGTAGTTCTCCAGCTTGCTGCGGAATTCTCCCGCATCATTAAGATTGGTAAAGACTGCAAGTTTCTCTATCGTTTCCGGGTTATCGGGAATAACATGTGTCTGCCTGTCGTTCATCAGCTGAAGAAAATGTTCTATCTTCCTATAGAAAATATATGCGCTTTTTAAAATTATCTCTTCCTCTTTTTCAATAATCTTAAAGCGGACAAGCATTTTAAGCGCGTTTAATGTATTGCCTGTCCTTAGTTCTCTCAGCTTTCCGCCGTAAAGAAGCTGAAGAGCCTGTACGCCGAATTCTATATCCCTTATTCCCCCCGAAAAGAGCTTAACGTTTTCGCTGGCGCCTGCCTTCCTTTCTATATCCTTTTTTATTCTTCCTATTTCTTCTTTAACCGGATGCTTGAAAGCGGAGGGGTAAATAAATCCCTGAATGTAGTAATAGAAGGAGTAGTAAAGCCCGAGATCCCCTGTTACGAAATTTAGTTTTATGAGCATCTGCCTTTCCCAGTTCTCGCCGCGCGCTTCGTAATAACGCATATAATCGTTAATGGTTCTGCAGAGGGGGGAGTTCCGTCCGTCGGGGCGCAGTCTGAAATCGACCCGGTAAAGATATCCTTTCTCGGTTATCTCCGATGCCGATTTGATGAAAAGGAGAATAACTTCGGTAATTAATTCAAAATATTCTTTTCCGGCTTTATCCGTAAACTGATAATCCTTTTCGTAAAAGAGAATCAGGTCAACATCGCTGCTGTAATTTAGCTCGCCCCCTCCCTGTTTGCCAAGGGATGCAAGGCAGAATGAATTTTCGGGTATTTCGCATCCGTATTTAAGTCCTATTTCATTCCTGCATAAGTGGAAGAGCGCCGAAAGAATTGAATCAGCCAAAAATGAGAGGGAGGCGGTTGTTTCGGGCAGTTCCCTGAATCCGAGTATATCTGTTACTCCGGTCTTTAGTATATATCTTTTCTTTAGCTGTTTAAGGTAATTAATTTTTGAAGTGAAGGTCTTGTACCTTTCAAGGTTCTCTTTAATTCCCTTTTCAATCTGGGGCTTGGTAATATCCATCAGAAGATAGTCATTATCGAACAATTGATATAAAAAGCCTGGGTTTTGCACGGTTATATCGGTAAGAAAATTACTGCTTGCCGCAATTGCCGAAATAATTTCGAGGTGATGCGGAAACTTAACCGCGTCATTAACAAAGGCGGTCAGGTCGTATAGTGCCGAAAAAAGCCGGATCAGGTTGTTCTCGGTCTCCCGGTTATAGTGGTAAACCGATAATTCCTCCCCCAGTCTTTGCAGAAAGAGCTCCGCTTTTTGGTAGGGTATAAACCCGCCTATATTTTTCAGAAAGAATAATGTGAAATCCTCTGAAAATACCTCTTTTTCTCTTCCGCTCAATTCTTCCGCTTATTTTTTATGTATAAAGATAGTTATTTTAAAAAAAGGAGGGAAATGGAAAGGGGGGAATAACGGGGGTACGAAGGGCAAAATATTAGTCGGTAATATCGGCGGATTTTCTTATTTTTAGGGAGTTAAAAAGAAAGTTATTCGGGCAGGAAAAACCTCATTTTTATTCAAATATTAACCCTTTACTGAAACAAAACCATACCGTTTTTGTATAAAAATGGGGATGATTTTATGCCCTGCGGTTTCTTTGCATTTCAGAACCTCATTCAGTAACTTTATTTGCTAAATAAACGGAGAAATAATGTTAGAAAACATTTTCAAGAAAATTTTCGGCGATAAAAACACAAAAGCTACGAAAGACTTATGGCCTATTGTTGAAGAAATAAATGAGATTTATGACGGTTTGAAAGACCTTTCCGATGATGAATTAAGGGGTAAAACCGCCGGTTTTAAGGAAAAAATTGCACAGGAAACCAGCGAATTAAGAAGCAAAATAGAAGAATTGAGGGAAGAATTAAGGCGCGACGATTTTGAAGAAGACCGCCACCCTATATATGATGAAATTGAAGAACTGGAAAAACAGCTGGATGAGAAATATGAAGAGGTTCTGGATGAAATTCTGCCTGAAGCATTTGCAGTTGTTAAAGATACATGCCGCAGGCTGGTAGGCAAACAATGGGATGCCGCCGGCAATAAAATTGCATGGGATATGATTCCCTACGACGTTCAGCTTATTGGCGGTATGGTGCTCCATCAAGGTAAAATAAGCGAAATGGCTACGGGCGAAGGTAAAACATTAGTGGCTACTTTGCCAATTTATCTTAATGCGCTTACCGGACGCGGTGTTCACCTGGTTACCGTTAACGATTATCTTGCCAAACGAGACAGCGAATGGATGGGGGAAATTTATAAATTCCACGGCCTTACTGTCGGGTGCCTTATAAATACAATGGATTCGGAAGACAGGATTAAAGTTTATAACTGCGATATTACATACGGAACCAACAACGAATTCGGTTTCGATTACCTGCGCGATAATATGGCTATTGCTAAAGAAGGATGCGTTCAGAGAAGGCATAATTATGCAATCGTCGATGAAGTTGACTCCGTTCTTGTGGATGAGGCCAGAACACCACTTATTATTTCCGGTCCCGTCGATTCGGATGACCATAAATTTTACGAAATGAAACCGAGAGTTGACAGACTGGTTAAAAAACAGTCCGCTCTTGTTGCAAACCTTGTAGCTCAGGCCGAATCCTTGCTGGCTTCTAAGGATTCGAAAGAAATTGAGCAGGCGGGTATTTGTCTCTTAAGAGCATACAGAGGGTTCCCCAAGAGTAAAAAATTGCTGAAACTGCTTGCAGAGCCCGACTATAAAAAACTGCTCCAGAAGACTGAACTTGAATTCCTTCGGGAAAACGCAAAGCATATGCCCGAAATTGATGAGGAACTTTATTTCGCTATAGAAGAGAAGAATAATTCAATCGATCTTACCGAAAAGGGGAGAGAGGAACTTGCCGTAGGTTCTTCAGAGGGAAAGCAGTTCTTCGTTCTGCCCGATCTTGGAACTGAAATAAGCAAAATTGAAAACGACTCTTCAATTTCACCTGAAGATGCGATTGCAAAAAAAGATTCTTTATATAAAATTTATTCCGAAAGAAGCGATGTAATTCACACTTTGAATCAGCTTCTTAAGGCATATACGCTTTTCGAAAAAGATAACGAATACGTTGTAACCGAAGAAGGTAAGATTGCCATTGTAGATGAGTTTACCGGCCGCGTGCTTCCGGGAAGAAGATATTCCGACGGCCTGCACCAGGCTATTGAAGCAAAGGAAAATGTTAAGGTTGAAAGGGATACACAGACACTTGCCACCATTACTTTACAGAACTATTTCAGGCTTTATAAAAAGCTTGCCGGTATGACCGGTACTGCTGAAACCGAAGAAGGCGAGTTCTACGAAATTTACAAGCTTGAAGTTGTAGTTATCCCTACAAACAAACCGATTGCGAGAGCCGACGAGGAAGACGCAATTTACCGCACTAAAAGGGAAAAATATAACGCACTTATACAGCAGATTGCCCAGCTTCAGGAGCAGAGAAGGCCTGTGCTTGTAGGTACTACAAGCGTAGAAGTTTCCGAAACTATAAGCCGTATGCTTAAAAGGCAGGGGATTGCGCACAATGTTTTGAACGCCAAGCAGCATCAGCGCGAAGCCGAAATTGTTGCCTTTGCCGGCCAGCCGGGGGCAGTTACAATTGCAACCAACATGGCAGGCCGCGGTACCGATATTAAATTAGGAACCGGTGTTAAGGAAAAAGGCGGTCTTTACATCCTCGGTACCGAAAGACACGAATCAAGGCGTATAGACAGACAGCTTAGAGGACGCGCCGGCCGTCAGGGAGATCCGGGTAATTCCAAATTTTATATTTCGCTCGAAGACGATTTAATGCGTCTCTTCGGAAGCGACCGAATAACCTCTATTATGAGCCGCATGGGTATGCAGGAGGGGGATTCGATTGAACATCCGCTTGTTACCAAATCGGTTGAAAGGGCGCAGAAGAAAGTTGAAGAAAATAACTTTGCCATACGTAAAAGACTTCTTGAATATGATAACGTTATGAACCAGCAGCGCGAAGTTATTTATACTCGCCGTCGCCAGGCCCTTGAAGGGGAAAGGCTTAAGGATGAAGTTTTCCAATATCTTGATGAATATATAACCGAGCTTATTGACCAGCACTTTGATAACGGTGAATTCGAAGCAATAAGAGAAACCCTGCTTCAGCGTTTGTTGATTGACTTTAAGTTCGACCCTCAGGTAATTGAAAAACAGGGTAAAGAGGGAACAAAGGATATAATTATTCAGGCGGCTAAGGATTTCTATAAAAAGAAAGAAGAAATGCTGGGGCACGACCTTATGGCGCGCCTTGAAAGATATGCGGTATTGAGCGTAATAGATGATAAATGGAAAGAACATCTGCGCGAGATGGATGATTTGAAGGAAGGTATAGGTCTAAGGGCTTACGGCCAGAAAGACCCTCTGCTTGAGTACAAAGCCGAATCGTTCCAGCTCTTTATGACTCTTCTTACTGGTCTGCGGGATGAAATTGTTTCCTTCTGCTTTAAATTCTTTCCGGCAGGCATAGAAAACGTAAAAACACAGAAACGCCAGCAGCAGAGAATGCAGACCATTAAGGATAACGCCACTAATCTGGGGCTTTCTTCAACGGGGCAGCAGGAAGAGGATCCCGCTCAGGCGGGCAAACCGAAACCTGTTAGGGTTGAAGAAAAAGTAGGCAGAAACGAACCTTGTCCATGCGGTTCGGGCAAGAAATATAAAAACTGTCACGGTAAAGAAGCCTGAGAGGTTATATGAAAAAAATTGAAGCTGTTATTCGCCCCTTTAAGCTGGATGATGTTAAGGAAGCCCTTCTTGAGGAAGGAATTAGAGGAATGACCATTTCGGAAGTGAGGGGTTACGGAAGGCAGAAAGGGCATAAAGAAACCTACAGAGGGAGCGAATACCAGATTGAATTCGTTCCGAAAATTAAGATTGAAGTTGTGGTAGACGACCCGCTTGCCGAAAAAGTTGTTGATGCAATTTTAAGAACTGCTAAAACAGGGCAGGTAGGGGACGGAAAAATATTCATCTCGAATGTTGAAGATGTTATACGCATCAGGACTGACGAATCGGGGCCGTCAGCATTATAAAAAAGGCGGACAAAATGAAAAATAAATTTGTAATCCGGATTCTTTTGCTGGCATTGCTTTCAACCGGGCTTTCTTCATGCGGAGTGTGGTATAATTTTAAGGCTTATTTTAATACCTACTACAATGCAAAAGTATTGTTCGACCAGGTTGAAGATAATGTAAATAAACTGCCGCGGGACCTATTTTCCTTTGCGGAACCCACCATTATGGCTCAGGATTATCTGGCTCTTACCAAGGTAAATGAAAAATGCTCTAAAATTCTCCAGTTCGATACAAGGTCAAGTTATTTTATAGATGCCCTTTGGCTTTCGGGTAAATCGTTCTACTATCAAAAGGAATATGTAAAGGCCGAAAGAAAATTTAAGGAGCTTCTTGAAAACGTAACAGACCCTGAGGAACTTGTTAAAGTTAATCTCTGGCTCGGCAAAACAGAGCTTCAGCTCAGGAACTTTGACGAAGGGGTTCAGATACTTGATAAAGTTGCGCAGGACGCGATTAAATATGACGATAACGATATTTTTGACGAAGCAGTAATTAAGCAGATTGCATTTATGATTTATAAGGAAAGATATGCCGAGGCAATTGATAAATGCAACAATTTCCTCCAGAATTCGAAAGACAAGGAAGTTAACGCCCAGGTAGCCTACGAATTAGGTAAATTTTATTATAAAAATTCCGATTACCAGAATGCCGCCGCCGCTTTTAAATCGGTCGATAATTATTCCCCCACTTTTGAAGTTGCCTACGAAAGTAAGCTTGAATACGCAAAATGCCTTTTAGATATGGAAAAGATTGATGACGGGCTTTCAATTTTAAACGACCTGAAAAACAAATCGCAGTATGCAAAATATCTGGATGAAATACTCGTAGAAATTGGAACGGCTGATTATCTTAAAAAAGATTATGAAAACGCCCTGGACGTTTTTACCAAAGTTGATACCCTTTACTACGGCACAGAAAGCTCAGGCACTGCTGAATATATGAAAGGTCAGCTTTACGAATATCACATTCCTAATTTTGACAGCGCCGCAGTTTATTACGACATGGCAAACCAGAATCCCCTTTTAAGCGATGATATGAAGAACCAGATAAGCAAAAAGTCGGGGCTCTTTTCAAAATACATTTCATCCAGGGATGAAATAAGAACGAACCAGAAACAGATTCTTTACGCGCTGGATAAGGGTAATTATCTTAAAGATTCTATTTTTTATGCGGAAGCTATCTATAGGGATACCACAGAGCAGAGAAGGAAAATGCTTGCAATGCAATCCGGTACAGGCCAGATACCGGGGCAGACGGGGCAATTGGGGCAGAATAACCAGCTTGGGCAGAACCAGCTTGGACAAAACAATCAGCTTGGGCAGAGTAACACAGGTTTTAGCAACAACACAATGGGAAACCAGGGTATGACAAGTGATGCTGGGCGGAGCAGTATGAATTCCGGAGCTAACCAGCAGATACAGACGCCTCAGAATTCATTGGGAATGCAAAACACCAACACCAACAGGCAGAACCAAAAGGTAGCAAACCAGCAGGGGCAGAGAACCGGTAATGCAGGGTATAACGATACTCGCAGGGTTAATATGACCCGTCCCGGTAAAAGGAAAAATCTTCCCGTTAAGCCTGTTATGCCTGCTATTTCTAAAGATTCTCTCGAGACAATTCTTTCCAACAAGTATTTTAATTTCGGCAATATGTTCTTTGCAGATATGGATCTGCCCGATTCGGCCGCATTTTATTACAAAAAAATTATTAATGATTATCATGCAAAGAGTATTGCGCCAAATGCCTATTATGCTCTTGGCACTTATTACCTTACACTTGATAAAAAACAGAAGGCGGACAGTTTGTTTAACATAGTATATACCGATTACCCGAAATCGGATGTGGCAATTCCTGCGGCAAAGAAACTGGGGCTTATAAAGGATGCGCCCGCTACCGACGAAGCAGACCAGCTTTATATTGATGCGGAAAAGAAATATTTCGATAAAGATTTTACCGGAGCAATTGCAGGTTTCAGGAATATAATTTCAAAGTATCCGAAATCGAAGACGGCGCCCAAATCGGCTTACTATATTGCGTTCATTTTTGAAAACGACCTTAAGAATGTCGATTCCACAACTGCCGCATACCAGTTTTTAAATGAGAAATACCCCGATTCGGCAATCTACGCGAAAGTTAAAAGCAGGTATACAGTTTACGAAGATGCTTATAAAGCCAAAGAAAAAGCCGCGGGTAAAACGCCAAATCCGAAACCGGCAAATCCTGTAAACAATCAGGCCAAACCGGAATTAAAGGATTCGAAAGACGCCCTTCCCGATTCAATTAAGGTTATGATGCAGAAGGCATTGCAGAAGGAAGCGGAACAGAAAAAGGCCAGAGAGCAGATTAACCACGATTCCACCAAGGCTGTTCAGAAAAAATAACCCGGCTTTATATGAAACGGAAGACCGTTTTTGAAATGATTGAAAAAGGGGAATCGCTTACGGTTGAATTCAAACAGCGTTTCTCATCCCACGAAAAAATAGCAAAAGAATTAATTGCCTTCGCCAATACGCGCGGAGGCTTTTTATTTATAGGCATAGACGATGATAAATCGGTTTACGGAATTGACGGCGAGAAAGCCGATGCCGGCCTTGTTATTGAAACTGCCGAAAAATACTGCGTTCCCCCCGTTAAATATGAACTGCACGATTTTGAAATTGATAAAAAGGAAATCCTAATTGTAGAGGTCTTCGAATCGGATGTTAAACCGCACAGAATGCAGGATTACTTAGCGGAGCTGGACCTTAACACGGCGGCCGTATATGTGCGGGTTAACGATAAAAGCGTGCCTGCCGGAAAGGAAATGATTAAAATTCTTCAGGCGCAGACCAGGGGAGCCGGGCTTACAAATTATGTTATTTCGAAGGATGAAAAGATAGTATTCGATTATCTGGATAAGAATGAAACTATTACAGTGCAGGAGTTAAGCAAATACGGAAATATATCTTACCGGCGGGCATCGCGCACATTAATAAAACTTGTGCGCGCAAACCTGGTGCTAATCCATCAGAAAGAAAACGGGGAATCCTTTTTTACCTATGCGGGGTAGCCGCCTACATAGTATCGAAAATTCTTCTAAGCTCGAATACTGCAATGCCGTAAGCAACAGCCACATTAAGCGATTGTTTTATGCCGTACTGGGGTATCTCGAGAGAGAAATCGCATAAATCCAGCAGGTCCTGCGAAACACCTTTAATTTCGTTGCCTACCAAAAGAGCCACCGGGAAATTGTTTTTCTGAAACGAGTAGTGGGGAATGCTGTTTTCGGTAAGCTCTAAAGCGCCTATTTTTATCCCCTCTTCCTTAAGTTTTAAAACAAGTTCAACCGGGTCCTTAACATATTCCCACGCAACGCTGTTCTGCGAACCGAGCGCGGTTTTCAGAACTTCTTTCTTTGGGGGATGCGGGGTGTAGCCGCAGAGGTATAATTTTTCAATCATTGCCCCGTCCGAGGTTCTGAAAATTGAGCCTACATTGTAGCTGCTTCTTATATTATTAAGAATAACATATACGGGCAGTTTTTTAACGCTCTCCAGAGTTTCTATAGTAGAGCGGTTTTGGGTAATTTCGTCGTGTAGTAATTTTCTCATAAAATTATTTCGATGTAAGTTTCAGTCCGATAATGCCGGCAATAATAACAAATAGAAAGAAAACCCTCAAGAATTCCCTCGGTTCATTAAAAAAGAATATTCCATAAACAGCAGTGCCAACAGCGCCTATTCCGGTCCATACCGCGTAGGCAGTGCCTATAGGCAGTTGTTTTGCCCCCATAGCCAGAAAAACATAGCTCAATATCATTGTAATAACAGTAAAGATGCTGGCTTTTAAATTTTTGAAACCGTTGCTGTATTTAAGCCCAACGGCCCAGCTTATTTCGAATATTGAAGCGATGAAAATATAGATCCAGGACATATAATTCCTTATTCCGGTTTAATGCCGCAGCTGCGTGCGGCTGTAATAAATATTTTAAGCAAGAATAAATATATAATAATTCACAAAGGTAATAATTTGACGGGAATAAATGGGAAATTATTTAAAATAAAAAAAGCGGGAAAAAGATAGTTCCCGCTTTTAACTTTTATCTGATTAGGCAAAATTATTTTGCGGCTTTTTTCATTGTTCCAAGCCATGTAGAAAGGGTCTTCAATTCTTCGGGTGTACCCTTGAACATCATACCGTGCTGTTTGCCGTCTAATTTTTCCTGTTTGGTAACAAACTTGGCAATCCAATCAGCTTTTTTGTCGGCGCCAACGTTTGAAAGATCGGGAGCTTTCCCTTTTGTTGTAATATTCTGGCTGGCAATGCTGTGGCACATATTACATTTTGAAGCTTCAAAAATGCTCTTTCCGTCTTTCTTTGTCTGAGCCTGAGCTGATACTGTTACGAACAATAAAGCTGCGATTGCAAGTAAGTATTTTGTGTATTTCATTATAACTCCTTTCGATTGGTTAATTGAATTTATCTGCATTTCAAAAATAATAATCACATTTTAACAATCAATATTTTTCCGGATTAATTTCTCTTAATATATGTTTTTAACAATTACTGATGCGCCATAGTTCCTAAAAAGAAGAGAGCGGCATCTTAAATTGTGATTTATATCATCTTATTCTCTATATTGGCCGGTAGAAAAAATAAGAGTTTTATGCAAAGCGGGAACAGGGATAATTATTTTATAAAAGTACATTTGCCTCTTTTTTTAGTGCAGGTTTGTTTCGGGGCACTGCCAATTTATTCAAAACTGGCGTTTAGAACTTTCGGCCCCGGTTTTCTGGCATTTGCGCGCATTTGGGGCATTGCCATTGTATTTGCACTGGTATTCTTTATTTTTCAGCGTGAGAGGGTTAAGGAGAAAAGCCATTTATTGCGATTGGCTGTTCTTGCGTTATTTGGTGTAACGGGTAATATTTATTTTTACCTGAAAGGGCTGCAGCTTTCAACCGCAATTAATGCGACGATTATAGTCTCTTCGGTGCCTATATTCACATTAATTGTTGCTCTTGTGCTCAGGCAGGAGGAATTTTCGCTTGGCAAACTTATAGGGGTGCTTGTAGCTTTTTCGGGAGTGAGCAATCTAATAGATTTCAGCGGATTTAAAATGGGGGGCTATCTTTGGGGCAATCTATTTATTATACTAAATTCTTTTTTGTACTCAATTTATCTCGCCCTTGTTAAGCCGCTTCTTAAAATTTACAAACCGTTTACAATTATTACTTATGTCTTCATTTTTGCCTCTATCGAAATTCTTCCTTTAACATTCGGCGATGTATTCTATTTTAACTTCGGTCCGGTAAAGTTTGCAGATTATTACCCTTTAATAATGGTTCTTACGGTTGGCACTTTAATACCTTACTTATTGAACAGCATAGCCTTAAAAAGCGCGCCTGCCTCATTTGTGGCCATTTATGTGTATCTTCAGCCGGTAATGGCCGCAATAATGGCCGTTTTTATGCTTGGCGAAATAATAACTCTTAAAATGGCAATTTCTGCTCTGCTTATTGTATGCGGAGTTACTATAGTCAGATTTCCTAAATTATTCTTATTTTCAGGTAAGAAATTCAGCAAGGAATAAAATATATGTTCTGGTTAAAATTACTACGCGACATACTAAAGATATTCCGGGATGGAGAGAACCCGAAACAGATAGCGCTCGGTTTTGCGCTCGGTTCAATTATCGGATTATCGCCTTCGCTTAATCTGCAGGGAATAATTGTCTGGATACTTATTTTGATACTGAATGTAAATTTAGGGGCTGCAGTGCTCGGGTTTACAATTTTCGGGCTTTTTGCCTTTCTTCTCGATCCACTTTTTCACCAGTTCGGGTATTTCCTGTTGACCAAGCTTACTTTTCTCGATGGCGGCTACACATTCCTTTACAATGCCCCTGTTGCCCCGCTATCGCGTTTCAACAATACTGTAGTGATGGGCAGTTTTGTATCGGCATTAATACTTTTTACTCCCGTTTATTTTGGAATGAAACTGTTTGTTGTTAAATACCGGCAACATATTGGTGCAAAGGTGCATAAGTGGAAAATTTACCAGACATTGAATAAAAGCCTGCTTGTAAGATGGTACATTAAAATACGCGATTTGGGAGGGCTGAGATGAGAAAGAAATTTTTATGGTTCGCGCTTGTGCCCATTGTGCTGGCTGTTCTTTTTGTTTATCTGTTCCTCGATAAAATTGTAGAAAACAGCATTGAAGAGGCAGGGGAGGAAATTGTAGGAGCAAAAGTTGATATTGGAGGGCTTAAAGTGCACTTCTTTCCCGTTGGCATTGAATGGAACGCAATGCAGGTAGCCAACCCCAACGCTACATGGGAAAATCTGTTCGAGACGAAAAAAGTCAAATTCGAAATGGATGCCAATCAGCTCTTAAGGGGCAAGTACATTATTGAAACAATTGAAGTGCATAACCTTATTGTCGGCACCAAACGCGCAACCGACGGCGCTCTGCCCGAAGGAAAGAAAAAACAATCGGTATTTGAAAGAGCCGGCAATAATTTTACTGCCATTGCCGAAAATACTCTTAAGAAAACACTTTCGGCCAGCCCCATTTTCGATGCTTCGAAACTTAAAAAAGGGTTTAACCCCGATAGCCTTATTGCCGCCCTTGATATTAAAACTATTAAAAACATAGACACCCTTAAAAGGAAAGTTGATTACGCGGTTACTAAATGGAACGGGATGAAGAATGATTATGAGAAGACTAAAACCCGTTTAACCGAGCTTGAGGCTAATATTAAGACTATCAATGTAAACGAGCTTAATAATCCGCAGAATATCCTTCAAGCAATTTCAACCGTAGATAACACCCTTAAAACCGTTAACGAAGTCTCGGGGCTGGTAAGCAGGAATACCGAAGTTGCAACGGGGTTTATCAATTCTACCATAACTTCAATCGATTCGATAGACAATTACATTAAGACCGATTACGAGCATCTTAAAAGCGCAGCGCGCCTTCCTTCAATTTCGATGCCGGGTGTTGCTCAGCTTCTTGTAGGAAGCGAAATGTATGAAAGGATAAAGAAATATCTTTACTGGGTTGATGTAGGAAGGAGCAGTGTTAAAAAATATGCTCCCGAACCGGAAGTAGAAAAACCGGTTCGCTTTGAAGGGCAGGATATTAAATTCCCCGTTGACAGGGGCTACCCGAAACTGTGGATTAAGAATATTCTGCTTACCTACGGAACAGGTGACAAGACAGTAATAAATACTCTTGAAGCCAAAGGGCAGGTTAATAATATTACAGATAACCAGAATATTACCGGTTTGCCAACTACGTTTCAGCTTGAAGGTACTGCCGATAATGTAAGAAAACTATCAATTACAGGGTTAATGGATAGAAGAAAAGATCTTCCGTTAGATGAATATACTGTTTCGCTTGCAGGGGTTCCGGTGGGTGAATTTAAGATTGGCAATTCGGGTTTCCTTCCATCGAGCATAAAGAACGCAAGTTTGACTTCTTCATTTAGAATTAAAGTGCCCGGTTCAAATTTCGATGCCGAAATGAAATTCGACCTCTCAAACGTAGCGGTTCAGTTTGATGCGGCTCCTAAAAATATTGCCGAGCAGATTGTGCAGGAAGTTCTTAAGGGAATTAATTCTTTTAATGTCGGCGTTAGATTATGGGATACGGGGGGAAATTTGGATATTGCCATTTCCACCGACTTGGACCAGAAAATTGCCGAACGCCTTACTTCAGTTATCGGGGCCGAATTCCAGAAACTGCAGGATCAGCTTAAAGCCAAATTTTACGATTATGTGCAGAAAGAAAGGGATAAGTTCGAAAAACAATATGCCTCTAAAATTGAGGATGTAAAGAACCAGCTGGCCGCATACCAGGGGATAATTAACGATAAAACCGCCTTTATTGAAGGTAAAAAGAAAGAGCTTACCGATAAGCTGAACAAAGAAAAAAACAACTTTATTGAAGATAAATTGAAGGATATTTTCAAGAAAAAGTGAGCAAAAGGATATGATGTCATAAAAAGGCTGGTTTTTAATTCAAAACCGGCCTTTTTTATTTCTGACAATAGGTCTGGTTTTTAATTCGTTTTTGCCTTTCTTCTTTTTTCCCATTAATATTCATAAAAATGGTTCAACCTTAAATACCTGTGCCGTGTCAAAAAAACAGTAAACTATTTAACAATTGCGGAACCCGGGTATGCATCTTTTAGATATTGCAAAGCAGAATAAGAAAGGCTTCTCATTAATATTTGTCCTTCTTTTAATTGAGCAGGTGGCCTGGGTGCTTGAACCAACATTATTCGGAAATCTGATAGATGCTTTCATTGAGAACCGGAATTTTAGGACCCTTTTCAGCGATTCAGTCCGTTTAATACCTTTCCTTTTGTGGGTAGGGGCTTATATTACAAACTCGGCTTCGGGGGCATTCAGGCGCGGGCTGGAACCGAAGATTTTTCAGCGTATGCTTGCCAGAATTGCCGATAAAGTGGCCGACCAGGCGGAAAAGGATAAAATTGATATTACTATTGCCGCCGGAAGAGCCCAGCTTTCGCAGGAATTTATTACATTTTTCCAATACAGGGTGCCCGAGGCCTTTGAACAGGTTATCTCTATTGTAGGCGCTATTGCGGCTCTTTCCATTTTCGATTACAGAATTTCAGTTGCATGCCTTATTGTTGCCGTGCCTTTAATATATATGTGACAAATTTATAATACGAAAGTGGCAGTACTGCAAAAAAATTATCACGACGATTACGAGAACCTATTCGGTGTGTTTGCCAAAAAAGATAGAAAAGAGGTCAAAAATTTCTATTCATCTATAGAGAAGGTGAAATTCAAAATAGGGATATGGAACGCCGCAAATTTCAGCATTATGAGGCTTGTGCTCCTTTTTATCTTTGTTGTAGTTCTATTTATTGCTATTGATATGAATGAGTTTACAACAGGCAACATTTATGCTATTGTGGCTTACCTGTGGACTTTTATGTCGTCTGTTGAATACCTGCCCGAGCTTATGGAAAGCCGTGTGGCTATAAGGGATATTTCACACAGGATTAAAGCTAATGAGTAAACTTACCGTAAGCGCGAAATGTCATACTATTACAAAAGCGCACTTATCAAACCGGGCATAATTACCGTGTCCGATTTTAATACATTTATGCAGGGGCATAAGAAGCCGATAATGCAATACGGGGATTTGAAAATATAATCCAATTTAATATGTTTAAAACAACGGGTTGATAGAATTTTAGAAATATTAATATTTATTAGGGAATGGTTATTCTTCCAGATTCTTGTAAAAATAGTAGTGTAATTAACCGGATGCTGGCGGCTCCGTTATTATTTTTGCTCATTCTTAACTTCTGCACAGAAATAAAAGCGCAGAGTAAGGGAAATGAGCAGGCTAATGTAGAAAAGTTAAAAACGCTTTATTCTTTATTCTCAGAAACGTATAAGAACTCAACCGATAAAGGGGTAAAATATGCCGAAGAGGCTTTACAGCTGGCATCGGAAACGGGTAATAAATTCATTCAGGTAAAAGCCGATATTTATATAGGCAAGAATGCTACGCGCGAAAGAAATATTGGCAGGGCAAAAAAATGCTTTGCTGAAGCGGTTGATTTAAGCAGGCAAATGAAAAATGAATTTCTGGAAGCTGAATCGTCACTTGGCTACAGTATTTTTCTTGGATATGCGCTTAACAGACCCGATTCTGCTTTAATGATGGCAAATAAATCTTATTCATTGGGCATTTCGCTCAACGATTCTACTTTAATTCAATCATCATCCTATTATCTTGTAGTTTTCAACAGAATGAACAACGACCCGGTAAATGCTATTGCGGCCTCTAAAAATGCATTAAGGCTTTGCGCGAATAACCCGCTACTGAAAGGAAGTATCTATTCGGAACTTGTGTTTATTTACACCGATTTCGGGAACCTGAAAGAAGCTATCAAATATTACAACCTTGCGCTTCAATATTCCGACTATACTAAAAGCGGCATTCAGCTGGCAGGAATGGCCAATAAAATTGCCTCAATTGAAGGGCAGGAATTAAATACGGTATTGCAGTATAGAAGAAAAGCCATAGATATTTATTCCAATCTTAAAGAACCTTTCGGTGTAGGTTATACCTATAACCTGATTGGAATGGACTATCTTCAGGCCGGTATTACAAATGAGGCAGTTAATTATTTTAAAAAGGCCATCAATACTCTCGAGCCAATGAACAGCCGGCAGCATCTGGCATTTGCAAATTCCAATCTGGCCGCGGCATATATTAAGATGGGGCTTTTCGACCAGGCGGAAAAACCAATTCAGAATGCCCTGCGCCTGGGCAGGGAAATTAACGATAAGCTTGCTCTTTCAGATGCATACAAAACCGCAGCGCAGTACTACAGAAAAACAGGAAAAATTGATAAAGCGATTAATAACCTTAATATTGCCGAACAGTATGCAAGGGAAATTAAAAATGCCAATTTTCTTAAGGATATTTATGACGAGTTTTCGATTTGTTATGAAGCCAAAGAAGATTCGAAGAAGGCGCTTGCATATCTTAAACTGAAAAATGAAATTGCAGATACTCTGCAAAAGCAGAGTTCGCGCAAAGCTTATATTGAAATGATGGTGAAATACGAAACTAATCACACCAAAGAGGAAATACTTAAGGCAAAACAAAATATTTCTGAGCTCGAAAAAGAATCGGGCAGAAAATCTTTCCTGTTCTGGTTTGTAATTGCGGGAGGGGTAATTTCTGTTTCAGTATTAAGTCTATTTTACCGTAAAAAAATATTCCGGCTTGTAAACTTCTACAGGGAAATTAAGCACAAGCCCTTCAGGGATAGGAGAGGGGATAAATCGGCTGTTAAAATAATGGAAAACGGAAATTCCGAAAATCGTACAGAGAATGGAGAACTGTATGTGCGCATTAGGCATGAGCTAAATAAGCTTATGGAAGAAGAAAAAAAGTACCTCGATCCTGAGCTTACTCTTTCGGAAACAGCCCGCATTCTTAATACAAACACTGCTTATCTATCTAAGGTAATTAATGAACAGGGAGAGATGAATTTCAATAATTATATTAATCGGTATAGGATTGAAGAGGCCAAAGCTCTTCTTGAATCGGGGAAGCAGGATTTTCTTACATTTGAAGGAATTGGAAAAAGCTGCGGATTCCTTTCCCGCTCTTCTTTTAATAAAGCATTTAAAAAATTCACTAATCTTACCCCGAGCGAATATGTAGCCGGAAGAAATAAAACCCCTTAATTTACCCCTTTTTTACCCCCTTTTCTAAGTATCTGTTCCGTTTTATAAATCGCTACAGCAATCATTTGCCTTAATTCTTTTTAATCAATTTATTTGCCCCCGTAAATTAAATCCGAGGGATGGCAGGTGAATATGATTAAGAATTTAATTCGGGCGATTTTGATTTTCCCCTGCTTCGCCCTATTTAATTCCTGCGGCGACTCACCTCTTATTAGTAACTCTCTTCTAAAAGATGAAGCGGTTATTATCGATATTTATGAGGAACGGATTGGCAGTTTATCTTTATGGTTAAAGGAAGCCGAATTGAAAAACCGGCTTCAAAACCAGCTGGACCTGAAGAGGGAATTGGACTCCCTTATTTTTGAAGTTAATCATTCCCTTAAAGAAAGTTTAAGGAGGCGCGAAAACGTACTTAACGTCCCTTTCTCTAAAATGTCCGATTCTTCAAATTTCGCTATAAGGGAGATTAGGGTAAGCAACTGCCTGTTTAACAGCGGAATAATGGATTTTCAGGTACAGTTGGTTGCTTTTGCAACCTCATTAAAAAATGGGCATAAAACCATTAAAGCCGAATTATGCGATTCCTCAGGAAGAGCCCTTAAAACTATTCATTTTATAGTGACTGATGATTTCCCTGAAAAAGGGAAAGAGGTTATGCTTATTTCGCATGCCGAAGGAAAACTTGTTCTGCGGAATTTATATAAAATAAAAATATAAACCGGTTATGCAATGGATTTGTTATGTGCGTTTTTATAACTCTCATTTATGCTAAGGCACATTAGAGCTTTTCAATTAGCATTGCCGGGCAGTTTGCGTATTGCGTGTTTTTTATAAATAAAAATAAGGAATCAAAAAAATGAGGTCACTTATTGTTGTCTTATTCCTTTTGGTATTGCCGGCATATTTATTTGCCCAGATTGACCAGACTGCCGTTGACAGGCAGGTTAATTACCTTAACTCGCAGATTAAATATTTTTGGGACCAGCAGATATTTAACCCGCAAATTACACCTATTTCGGCAAGTCAGTACGAATCGCAGAAACCTGCAGATGCATTGTCGTTCGATTGCGGCTATCTTGATGACGACGGGAAGGTGTTCGTGAGCGATCCGGTTACAGATGCCCAGAAAAAGATTTTCAGAAACATTACCGATGCGGCCCTTTATTATGCCAGCCAGTCTTTTTTGCGTTTCTATTTCAGGGTGAAAACTATGCCGGTCTGGTTTATTGCCGGCTTTGCCGCTTTTGAAGCAGACCTAAAAATTGATGATAATATGATTAAAGAGGCAATTAACAATTACGGGGGTTCAATTCCATCCTTCACCAGAATGAACGACCGAGCCGAATTCGATTCGAAAAACTGCATTGCCATTGCCTATCTATGGGGAGAGCTGATGAATGTTACTTACGGATGGTGGCGCTACTTCGATGTAAAATCGATTACTGCCGACGAGGTTGTAATGAACTCTGCCGATAAATCGATGAGCTATCTGTTCGGTGTATTCCGTAGATATACCAATATGAGGATACTCGAAACAATTGAAAGGTTCAGGCTTAAATTCCAGGGGGAATCGGACCACTTTAAATATTATTACCGGGATAACGAGAATTACTGCATGCCTTATATGCAGAACGAGCTTGAAGCGGCTTACACGCAGTATTCAACGGAACTTGCCGTTCAAAGCAGCAAAAAGGCAACTTATAGTTTTCAGCCTGAATGCGAGGGGGCCAAACTGGATAGTGCCGAGTGTATTCACAGATATACCGGCGGAACTGCCTGGGTTTCGGGGGTGGTTACTTCCTGCGCCGAAAAAGCGGAGGATTTGCCCATGTTCGGAAGTCTTGTTAGGCACGAACTTGCACATCTTTTCCAGTTCCTTATTAAGCCCAATTTTATGCCGGCTTGGCTTTCGGAAGGGTTTGCAAGCTTTATGACGGATGGTATTATGAATGAACAAGTGATTAGAAACGAAACCGGATTTGCTGTTTATAAATTTGAATATGCTAAATCCAAAATTGGGCATTATCCTACAATTGCCGAAATGGAAGACTACGATTTCAATAGCAGGAATGGATTGGATTATTACTTATTCGGACTTTTAATGAACGATTTTGTTGTACGTAAAGGGGGATATATCCCGCTTAAGAGCATAATCCAGTCAAACGGACAGGATTTTTCATCGCTTGGGTACTCTACTAAACAACAGTTCGAAGATGGGTTCTATGATTATTACAACACGTACTGGGCGCCCAAGCCTAAAACTCTTTCAATTAAAAAGACTATGGGTAAACCGGTTATTGACGGTATTATTTCGGAACCGGTGTGGGATAAGAGCATTGTTTTAAACCGCAAATTCTTTCAGGAAGGCTCAATTAACAATGTCCCTTCAATAGATAATTCTGTTACAGCCTCGATGGTTTGGGATGAAGATAACCTTTATATTGCAATTGAAGTTGCCGATGCCAGCCTTTCTTGCCTTAGTTATGTCGATTTTCTTAACGACGGCATTGAAGTTGATATTGATCCCGATCTTTCGAGAGGTGTCGATTTTAAAGATAATGACATGGCATTTATCTGGAATGTTGTTAATTCAGCTCTTTCTTACCGTACCGGAATGACGGGCGCTAATTTCAGTTTTGTTAAAAACGGAAATGGCTATACGGCCGAATTTGCTATTCCATGGAATGTGCTTGGTGTTATCCCTTCTGCCGGTAAAAAGTTTGGGCTTGAACTTATTAATTATGACCAGGATAACGGTGTTTACAAGGGCACCTATGTGTTTTCGGGGCATACCTGGCAGGGGGGCGTTGCTCTGAACGGTTTGGCAGAAGTTACACTTTCTTCGGAACTTGCGGCTAAAGGACTTCAGCTGGTTTCTCCGGCAGGTGGAGAGGCCTTTATTGAGGGGGATAAAGAAGTCATCCAATTCAATGGTTTTAATGTGGCTAATGTTAATATTGAATTTTCGCAGGACGGAGGAGCTTCATGGAACAGCATTGCATCGAACGTGCCTGCATTATCTGGAATTTATAACTGGAATGTTCCGGTTTTGATGACCGACCGGGGATTGATTAGAATTACCGATAGCGCTGACCCTTCGCTGTACCGTGTTTCGCAGGCCGCTTTTAAGATTGTACGCTCCAATTCCAAATTCGGGCCCTATATTAATGATACCAATACTAAACTGCTTTTGCATTTAAACAATAACTTTCACAATTACGCATTAACTGGGGATGGGAACGGAGGAGGGGCTGTTTTCTATCCTAGCGCAAAGTCCAATTTGGGTAATTCGGCTTCTTTCTCTTCCCCTCTGTCTTTACCTAATTCACAGGCATTTAATCTTACGGCCGATTTTACTATTGAAATGTGGGTTAAAATCAATTCCTTTAATCCTAATGGCACTACTCTTATTTCAAAACCGGGGGATAATGATTCCTATTGGGCAAATTTTACTTTGGAAATCAACCCCTGGTGGGGAAATGTTTTCCACGGATTCTATTTCGACCAATCGGGCAGCAGGGTGGCGGTCTCAGGCTTTACGCCTCAGCTGAATAAATGGTACCATGTAGCTTATACAAGAAACAGTTTAAGCAAAGAAATCAAGATTGAAATATTCGATGAAAACGATGCGCAGATAGCGGTAATTAAAAGAAATTATACCGAAACTTCTCCGCTTCTGATAAACACACAAGACCTTGTTATTGGAAGGGACTTGGACGGATATATTGATGAAGTAAGAATAAGTAATATCTGCAGGGATTTTACCGTATCGGTTGACAATAAAAATATTTCAGGTGCTGTTCCAACCGATTTTTGCTTGAAACAGAATTACCCTAATCCTTTTAATCCTGCTACTACAATTGCATATTCTCTTCCCGTTTCTGAAGAAAAAGTTACATTAAAAATATACGATTCAATTGGAAGGGAGGTTGCGGTTCTTGTTGATGGTTTTAAAACGGCCGGGAATCATTCCGTATCATTCAATGCTTCGCATCTGCCCAGCGGAGTTTATATGTACAGGCTTAATGCGGGGGCTAAAACTGAATCGCGTAAAATGATTCTAATGAAGTAACTATGCTATTCTCCGGCCGGATTATATTTACCGGCCGGAGTAATAGTTTATTTTATCAATATCATCTTTCTTGTCTGCATGAAATTTTCTGTGCTTAAGGTGTAAATATATATTCCGGTGGCGACTTTTTTACCGTAGTTATCATCGGCGTTCCAGGTGAATGAATGATACCCGGCGCTTAATTCCTTATCGGCTAGTGTTTTAATTTCCCTCCCCAGTAAATCGTAAATCCTTAAAAGCACTCTTGAAACCTTTGGAAGCGAAAAAGTTATTTTTGTTGAAGGGTTAAATGGATTGGGGTAATTCTGTTCCAGATAATAACCAGACGGCAGTGCTGTTTGTTTGTCGTTCCTTACAACTGCATTTCCCTTGTTGTCGGTCCAGTATATTTCCCCCATGCTGGTAACCATCCAGCCGCAGTCCTGATCAACGAAAATAATATCTTCAATTCTGGCGGGGGTGGTATTCGGCGTAAAGTTCTGCATGGTCCACTTTTTACCCCGGTCGTTGCTGTAATATAATGCGTCGCTTCTCGAAAGGAAAATTTTATCCGGGTCGTTAGGAACAAAGCATATGGCGTTACCGTAAATATTGCTGGTATTAATAACATTTGTTTCCCAGTTCGCCCCTCCGTCGTTGGTTATAAACATGCAGGCGTGGCCGTCATGGTCCCATCCGTATGCGGCCCCGTACAATGCATCGTACATTTTAGATACATAAATGTAGGGGGAATTTTGCAGGCCCGGTATGGTGTTAAATTGCCAGGTGTCTCCCCCGTCGCTTGTTCGTGCAAAAGTATGGGCTAACTGATTTGAACCGGGTGTCATAAGGTAATGATACCCAATAATTGCCGTGGAATCGGATCCAAAATCAACGGGGCGCCATACATTCCAGGTCCTTCCGCCAATTAAACCGCTCTTATTAACCTGAAGCCAGGTGGTTCCCCCGTCGGTAGATTTGTAAATTTGCGCGGGACTGTAGAAATCATCCATATCGCAATCGCCCATAACAATTATTGTATTGCCGAAAACTTTAATATAGTCCAGCATTCCCATGTTTGAAGGCTGCTGGTAGAGCGTATCCCATTTTGCGCCCCCGTTTGTAGTACGTATAACAGCTCTTTCTGAAATTGCGTAAATTAAAGAATCGCTTTTCATTACTACGTCAATAACTGAACTGTTAAATATTTTGCGCCAATTTAAACCGGCGTTGCTTGTAATATAAATTCCCCCCGAAGATACAACTGCATTGTTTCTGTCAATAGCGTCAAGCGACCCTATGTTAAAATTGGTTAATCCGGTACTGCGCAACTGCCACTGCGCGGAAGTGATGCATGTGAAAAACAATAAAAAAAGTAATGTTTTTTTCATTTTTCCCCCAAATTGTACCCAATAACAAAATAATATACCGGTTTTTTAAAAACAGTGCAAAAAATAATCCCCATTCATATTTATACCTTCAGAAGATTCTTTGTCCTAATTATCTGAAAATCATACCGGTTTGCTTTTAATTTTTTATTCTTTATTTTGCCCTTAATTCCATTTCCAAAGTTTAATTCAAATAGACTTTTATTATTTAAGAAGAACAACAAAGGAGGTTTAAATGAAACGGTTTATTCTGTTTTTTATAATTGCCGCTTTTGTTTCACCGGCATATTATGCTCAGACAAAGAATTCTACCCCCAAGCAGGCAGAAGAGTGGGTTAAAAAGGCAATTGCTTTTTATAAGGAGGCGGGTGCCGAAAAAGCTTTTAAGGAATTCAATAATCCGAAAGGTAAATTTACCAGGGGGGATCTTTACATTATTGTTTACGATCTTGATGGCAAGTGCCTTGCTCAGGGGAGCGACCCTGCGGCTGTGGGCAAAAACAGAATGGACCTTAAAGATGCCGACGGCAAGATGATTGTTAAAGACCGTATTGAAATTGCAAAAACAAAAGGAAAGGGATGGCAGAACTATAAATGGGCCAATCCGGCTACAAAAAATGTTGAGGCAAAGACTGTTTACGTTGAAAAAGTAGGCAAATACGTATTTGCTTGCGGCGCATATAGTAAAAAGTAAATATTTTGAATTAATGGGGCAGGGTAAACACCTGCCCCTTTAACCTCCGGATTCCATACTCTGCACGCAGAAACTTCTGCGGCAGCGGTCATCAAACACAGTACTCTGCACGCAGAGACCGTTGCCTGTGTGTTGGCCAAACAAATTTTAGATGGCAAAAAGTAGATTTAACAACAACAAATATTGAGGGTATAATGGTTATAATAGTTAAAGATTTTAAAACTGATAGTCTCTTAAGATATCCTACAGATAATGATAGTTGGATTGATTTGATCCAACAACTTTGTGAATCTTTCGGGATCGCCTACGAAAAAGATTCGGTTTTACGTACCTATCAAAA
>DAHYUM010000099.1 GCA_027398005.1 bacterium | reverse complement strand
GTGCTGTTTTGCTGCCCGCGCTAATTTGCGAAACGCCAACGGAAAAAAGTTCTCTTCTCAATTCGGCCCTTTCCCTTGTTGAAAGGATAATGCCCGTATAAGGAACCGCCAATCGGATAACTGCAACAATTTTCTTAAAGTCGCTATCGTTAACCGCAAAAGGAGGATGTGTAGCCGCAGGGGCATTTAATGCCGGTTCGAGCCTGGGTACCGAAATTGTATGTGGACCGGTTCCGTATCTTGAATCGAGATTAAACGCGTGCGTGAGGAGACCGAGTACTTCAAAGCGGAAATCGGTCAATCCGAATAATGCCCCGATTCCCACGTCATCAATGCCTGCCTGAATTGCCCTATCCATTGCATAGAGCCTCCATGCAAAATCTTTTTTCGGCCCCGAGGGGTGCATTTCGGAATAGGTTGCCGAATGGTAGGTTTCCTGAAAACACTGGTAGGTGCCAATACCGAAACTTTTAAGAGTCTTAAAATCGTCTAAAGATAGAGGCGCGGCATTAACATTAATTCTCCGAATGTTGTTGCCGTCGAAATTAATGTTGTACATTGCCTCTATTGCCTGCCCGACATAACTTAATGCGGATTGTTTAGGGTGTTCGCCGGCAACAACAAGAATTCGTTTATGCCCCTGTTTAACAAGATACTTCGTTTCTTCAATAATATCATCGATAGTCAATGTAACACGCACAAGCTCCTTATTATCTTTTCTGAAAGCACAGTAAAGGCAGTTGTTAACACACTGGTTGGTAAGGTAAAGGGGGGCAAACATAACCAGCCTGTTGCCGTAAATTTTTTCTTTAACGGCTTTTGCAGTGTGGAACATTTCCTCAAGCAGTTCAGAATCTTTAATATTCAACAGCGAGGCGCTTTCAAGAAGGGAAAGCCCTTTGGCTTCTTTCGATTTTTCAATTGCTTCCCTTTGAAATTGCGGATCGTTTAATGATTTATCCCCCAGAAGGGAGTAAATGTACTCTTCGTTAATAAACTCCATTGCATACCTCACAATTTTCAAATCAGTAAATTGATTAAACAACATTTATACCACTCTCATTTGCAGTAAAAATATTTGAAAAATGAAGATTTTCATCATTTTTTCTTAAATGAGAGAACTACAATAGATAATTTTCTTCTTTTTAACAATAACCGGAGTCTTTTTTCAGATTACGGCGCTTTCCCCAATTTCTACTATGCCTTTATCCGAATTGATGTATGTATTTATCCCCAGCGGAACGGTCAAATTATCCTTTGTATGTCCGTGCTTGAAATTATAGATAACAGGTATTTTAAGAGAGTGGAAATAATCTTCAATCACTTCGTTAAGGGTAAGTGTGCTTTTCGTCTCGTCTGTCTCGTAGCAGTTTATAAAACGTCCCAGTATTATTCCTTTTGCATTATCAAACATCTTTGCTATTCTCAGCTGGTTAAGCATCCGGTCAATTTTATATGGGGGCTCATTTATATCTTCAAGAAGGATAATGGAGTTTTTGAAATCGGGCAGGTATCCGGTGCCCATCAAGGCATTTATTACCGTCAGGTTTCCCCCCATAATCATCCCTTCTCCCCTTCCACCGGTAAGATGATAAAATTTTTCTTCGTTCGGGTTATGGAGCCTTCCTATTTTTTTATCCGATGTAATAATCCGCCAGAAGTTCTCTTCGGTAAAGGCGCTTACTTCCGAATGGAAATCGACCGCCACCATGGGGCCTGAAAATGTTATCAACCCGCATTTATTAAGGAATGCGAGCTGAAGCGCGTTAATATCGCTGTATCCAACAAAAATCTTCGGATTTTTTTTAATTAATCCGTAGTCAATTTTATCCAGAAGGCGCATTGCGCCGTATCCCCCCCGGACGGTAAAAACAGCTTTCACCTCTTTATTAGAGAACATGGAATGGAGGTCGTTAAGCCTGTCAGGGTCATCCCCGGCAAGGTATCCTTTAACCTGTCCAACGCTTTTACCTACGGCTACTTTATAGCCTAGTTTTTCGAGATACTGAACGCCGGAATTGATTTTAGAAAGGTCATCGGGAGAGGAAGCGGGAGATATAATACCTATGAGGTCCCCCCGCAAAAGTTTTTTCGGTTTTACCGTTTTCATAAGCAATTGAATTTTGTTTAAGAAATAATATAGTAAACTTTCGGGGCAGGTCAAACAACGGTTAAAGCTTTAAATAAACGACATAAAGGGGAAAAGTCACTCTTTTCCCCATTTATCAAGCTTTTTACGGTGGGTAATTACTTCGGCTTCAATGTAAAAAATAAGGCTCTCGGCAATATTGGTAGCGTGGTCTGCAAGCCTTTCAATCTGCCGCGAAAGGACTATCAGGTGCGAACAGGGTTCAATAAGATGAGGGGCCGACTGCATTTTTGCAATACAAAACTTAAATACTTCCTTATTAAGGTTGTCAACCGAATCATCCGCTTCAAGCACTTCGCGGGCAGTTTCGGTATTGTTGTTAATGAATGAATCTATTGCGTCTTTAACCATTCTCCGCGCCATAACCGACATTTCGATAAGGTTCGATTCCTCGAAAAGATTATGGTTTTCCCCTGTCTTCTTAACTCTCTTGGCTATGTTTACCGCAATATCGCCGCAGCGTTCAAGATTATTATTAATCATAATAATTGCCATAATATAGCGCAGGTCCGATGCCACAGGGGTAAACATTGCAAGAATATTTTCGCACTGGGTCTGTATTAAGTTATCGTAAGCGTCAATTTCCATATCCTTGGCTTTAATGCCTTTAATGACCTCAAGGTCATTTTCAACAAGCGATTTCATGGATCTTTCCAGCTGTTCATCCACCATAGTTGCCATTTTAACTAAATTGCTTTTTAAATCTTCAATTTCCCGGTTATAATGCTCTTTCATTTTTCTGCTCCTTTTAATTATCCGAATCTGCCTGAAATATAATCTTCAGTTTTCTTGTTATCGGGGGAAGTAAACATTTTTCTTGTTTCTGAAAACTCAACCAGTTCCCCCATATAGAAAAACGCGGTGTAATCGCTAACGCGCGCCGCCTGCTGCATATTATGTGTAACAATTACAATTGTATAATCGTTCTTTAATTCAAAAATAAGGTCTTCAATTTTCGATGTTGAAATAGGGTCCAATGCGCTTGCCGGCTCATCCATTAAAATCACGTTCGGGTCAACCGCAAGAGTGCGCGCAATACATAGCCTCTGCTGCTGACCGCCCGACAGGTTAATGCCCGATATATCCAGACTGTCTTTAACTTCATCCCACAAAGCCGCCTGTTTTAAACTCTTTTCAACAATAGGGGCAACTGTCTTTTTATTCCTGGTGCCGTTTAATTTTAGTCCGGCGGCCACATTATTGTAAATTGACATTGTTGGGAAGGGATTCGGTTTCTGAAAAACCATTCCTACTTTTTTTCTCAGCAATACCGGATCGGTTTTCATAAGGTCTTCCCCCTCAAGTTCTATCGAGCCGGTTATAGTTCCCCCCACAACTTCGTGCATCCGGTTAAGGCATCGTATGAATGTGGATTTTCCGCACCCCGAAGGGCCTATAATTGCAAGCACCTTGTTGCGGGGAATATCGATATTTACATTTTTTAAAACGTGACTCTTTTTTTCGTAATAGGCGTTCAGGTTTTTTACTGATATTATATTTTCCATAATTATCTTAGTTTGTTTTATACTTTGAACGTGTAATAATCTTAAATAACAGGCTAAGCAGGGCAATCAATAAAATTAATACAAGTGCCGCAGTCCAGGCCTGATTGTTCCAATCTTCAAAAGGTGATTTGGCATAGTCATAAATGTAAACCGTTAGGGATGCAATCGGCTGTCCGATGCTGGTAGACCAGAAACGATTGCCAAGGGCTGTAAAAAGAAGAGGAGCTGTTTCCCCTGCCGCCCTGGATAAACCGAGAAGCACTCCCGTTGCTATTCCTTTCCAGGCAGTCCGCAATACAATCATAAGAGTGGTTTTCCATTTAGGTATTCCTAATGCAAGCCCCGCCTCCCTAATCGACTGCGGTACAAGTTTTATCATCTCCTCGGTAGTGCGGGTAACTGTAGGTATCATTAAAATAGCAAGGGCTACGCCTCCTGCAAGGGCAGAGAAATGTTTCATAGGCACAACAATTAATGTATAGGCTACAACCCCCACAACAATCGAAGGAACGCCGCTTAGAATATCGGCCATAAATCTTACCACCGCGGCAAATTTTTTATTTCCGAATTCAGAAAGGTAAATGCCCGTCATAATGCCTACGGGAACCCCTATGCCCCCTCCTATGCCGATAAGAATAAGAGTACCAACAATAGCGTTAGCCATTCCGCCCCCGGTTTCACCAACCGGTTTGGGCATTTGGGTAAAGAAGGAAAGGTTAAGATACTGCGCACCTTTCGATACAGTGTAGTAGAATATAAATGCAAGTGGAATTATTGCCGCAAGAGCCGCCGCGAATGAAAGAAAAATCATTAAATAATTAACGGCTTTCTTTCTGTAATAGAAAAATCCCTTCTCTTTCAACCGCGCCTCCATTTTCTATCCATACTCCATACCAGAAGCCGGGCAAGCCCATTAATTATAATTGTAATTACAAAAAGGACTAGGGCAAGTTCTACAAGCGAGCTCAAGTAAAGCTCAGATGTAGCTTCGGTAAATTCGTTTGCTATAACGCTTGCCATGGTGTAAGAAGGATCGAAGAGTGAGGGGGATATTAAAGCCCTGTTGCCTATAACCATTGTAACAGCCATCGTTTCACCTATTGCCCTTCCCAATCCGAGCATTGTAGCGCCTAAAATACCCGAGCGGGAATCGGCAAGAACAATTTTGATTGCCTGCCATCTTGTAGCGCCGAGTGCAAGGGCCGCTTCCCTCTGCGCCGCGGGTACCGATTTAAGCACATCCCTTGTAATTGAAGTAATTATCGGAAGCACCATAACCGAAAGAATGATTACTGCGGCCAGCAGCCCGAATCCGTAAGGGGCTCCGTTGAAAAAGGGAAGGAAGCCGAGTTTATCCGAAAGGTACGGCTCTACATAATCCCTAATCCATGGCACAAGCACAAAAACGCCCCATAACCCGTAAACAACGCTTGGAATGCCCGCAAGAAGTTCAACAAGGAACGAAAGCGGTTTTTCGAGCCAAGAAGGGGCAAGCTCTGCAAGAAATACCGCCACCCCTATGCTTAAAGGAAGCGCTATTGCAAGCGCAAGAACGGATGAGACAATTGTGCCGTATATTATAGGAAGCGCGCCGAATATTTCCTTTACCGGATCCCATGTGGAGCCGGATAAAAATGAGAGCCCGAATTTATCTATCGATAATTTCGAGCTCTGATACATCTCATAGCCCATGAGAAGTACAAGGAGAAAGACGGACACTGCAAAGAGCAGTGTCAGCCTTTCGAAGACAAAATCGCCTATATTGTTTGAAAGGTGTATCTTTTTGAATAAGCCTTTCTTTTCTTCTTTGTTTGGAAGAACATTCCTGTTAAATTTCATTTATTATTTTACTTTTTTGCCGTTAACTGTTATTGAAGCAATTTTCTTTTCGCACATTTTAACTACCGTTTTAGGTAGAGGCGCATAGTATAAACCTGTAGCATAACCCTGTCCTTTTGTCATTGCCCATTTAAGGAATTTAACAAAAGCGCCTGCTTTAGCTTCGTTTTTGAAGTTAGAGTAAACTAGAAGCCAGGTAAATCCTGAGATGGGGTAAGAGCCTTTCCCGTCTGCATCGGTAATTGAAACTCTTAAATCTTCGGGCATATTCTTAACGCCTTCAGCGGCAAGAGTAACCGATTTGAAAGAAGGTTCAACAAATTCACCTGCTTTATTTTTCATGTTGGCATACATAATTCCGTTTTGAACGGCGTATGCGAGTTCAACATATCCAATTGTACCTGTGGTCTGTTTAATAAGCCCTGCAACTCCGTCGTTACCTTTGCCCCCCAAACCGACGGGCCAGTTAACAGATGTTCCTTTACCTACCTTCGATTCCCATTCTTTGCTTACCTTGCTAAGATAATCTGTAAATATGAATGAAGTGCCGCTTCCGTCTGAACGGTGCGCTACAAGAATAGCCCTTGAAGGAAGGCTTAATTTAGGGTTAAGTTTCTTTATTCTGGCATCGTCCCATTTAGTAATTTTGCCAAGGAAAATATCTGCGAGCGTTTCGCCGTCGAGGTTTAATCCTTTCTGTCCGCCTGGCAGGTTATAGCTTACAACCACCGCGCCTAAAACAGTTGGTATGTGTAAAATATTTGTGCCCTGTTTTGCTTTCGCTTCGTTAAGCTGGGCATCGCTCATAGGGCCGTCGGAAGCTCCAAAATCTACGGTTCCTTCGGTAACCTGTTTAATACCGCCGCCGCTTCCAATTGCCTGATAGTTAATCTGAACGCCGGTGTTATTCTTAAATTCATCGAACCATTTTGAGTATATAACCGCCGGGAATGTGGCTCCTGCTCCGTTAAGCTGTACCTGCGCAAATGCCTGCGATGCTAAAAGAACCAATCCTGCGGCTGCTAATAAAATTTTGTTCATCTTCATTTTTTTATATCCTTTTTTAATTGTTAAAATGTAAAGCTGAATGTTAAACGCGCCACCATATTGCTCGTATCGTGAGCCTGATATTTGAAAATTTCTACGTTGGGTATAACACTTACGTTCTTTGCGGCTCTGTAATCGAGGCCTAACAAATAGAGTGAGTAGCCGTCGTTGGCTTTATCGGTATTCGGGTCGTAGCTGTCGAACCTTGCAACCGCCTTAAAATTTTCGGAAAGGACTGCCCATGCCCATGCCGAAATACCCGTTGTGTTCTGATCCTGCAAAGCCTGTGTTGAGCCTAAAGAATATCCGTTTTGGATTTTTCTGGTAAACCCTTCAAGTCCTAACGAAAAATTATCTTTTGAGTTATAGTTTAAGAAGAATGCGGCAACATACTGGTTGTTCGCTTTTCCCTGTTTATCGAACGAGTCAACAACATCGGCTTTAGAGGCATAATCGCCGTAGATTGTAGCCATAAAGCCTTCAACAGGCTTGAACTGCAGAGAAGCGTAATATCTTTTATATTTATCGCTTTCGGGGGCATTACCCGAATTGTTTGCTATTTTAACCCAGTAATTAACTGCTCCGCTAGCGGCAAGTTTACCCTTCAAATCAACACCAAGATCGCGCGAAGGGACAATTCCGTTAAGATCCATAATTGTTTTTTCGAGGCTGCGGTATCCGAAAGCGCCTTCCGAAATATCGAAAGCGGGGGTCGGGGAAATACCGAAGAAGAGATCGGAACCGGAGAAAAATCCTTTCCATTTTAAGTAAGCATCCTTAACCATAACGCCGACCTTACCGCCGGATGTTAAAGAGCCGGAACCCTGGTCTGCTTCGAGGCGGAAACGGGCATCGAATTTTTCGGCTACCGCTATATCGGTTGTAAAATAAATTCTTCTGAACTGGAACGCCTGCTGGTCTTTTAATTTGGAATCGTAGTTGGTGAGATTGTAGTAATAATCGCCGAACATAAGTCCGCTGAATTTGAATTTGTCCTTAAGATCCTGTGCTTTTACTGTAAGAGAAGATAAAATCAGGAGTGATACGATAACCAATAGATGTTTTTTCATTTTTCGTCCTTATTGTTATTAAAATTAACAGACGAAAATTAAACCTCTAATGTTACCTGAATATTAAAGTAATGTTACCGAATTGTTAAGTTTGGCCGGAAAGCTGGTTATTCTTTAATTAAGTCTTTTCTATCCCAGAAGATAAATTTGTCCTTTATATAATCAATAACCATCTGATGTTCATCGGTGCCGTTCCCATTAATGTAAATCGGCTTGCCGAAGCTGATGTAAACAGTTTTGGCCGGATTTATTCTGCCGTAATCCTTAATAACTTTTCCGTTGCTCCAGGCATCGGATACAATAGCCACTGGAATTACAGGCACGTTGTTTTTCTTGGCTAATTTAATGCCCAGCGTGTTGAACGAAGCTACATCGATATTGGAACTTCTTGTCTTCTGCGGAAAGATGATTACCGATTTACCCCTCGAAACTCTTTCTGCGCCGTCCTGAAGCACCTTCATAAGGTCTTCGCGGGGATTATCGCGTCCTACAAGAATTGGGTCCCTTACCCCCGAAACAGCTCCGAAGAAAGGATATTCCACAAGTTCCTCTTTCATAACAAAGCAGACCGGCTTAACGGGATGTATTATGCCGGGCAGAATCATAGTTTCGAGAGTGCTCATATGGTTGGCTACAAATATTGCGGCGGTATTAAACGACTGGAAATTTTTCATTCCATCAATTTCAATATTAACCCCCACGCTTTCCAGTCCGTGTAAAATTTGCAGTGAGGTATTGGGCCACTGGATATCATCATAAACCCCCTTTACCGCCATTCTGCTCGAGTGATAAATTACATAAGCAAGCTTTGAATAAAAGTTAAGAGTGGGCAAAAGAGCCGAACCCGTTTTCGGGGTTTTGTAGGTATCGGAGTTACCAATTATTTCGATGTAATGATTGAATTTTTTCATTATTACAAAGATAACATTTAAAATAAAAAAACCTTAAAGATAATCTTTAAGGTTTTTTATTAAAGTGACCCCAAGGGGATTCGAACCCCTATTACCGCCGTGAAAGGGCGAGGTCCTAACCATTAGACGATGGGGCCTAAACTTTATATCTGGGGTGAGCAATGGGACTTGAACCCATGGCCTTCTGGGCCACAACCAGATGCTCTAACCAAACTGAGCTATGCTCACCATTTAGAGTATGCCCGAGTGGAATCGAACCACTAACCCTCAGCTTAGAAGGCTGATGCTCTATCCGATTGAGCTACGGGCACGTATCCTTTTGCAATAGTAAAAGAACCGCGTGTCTGAACGTCGGGGCGGCAGGAGTTGAACCTGCGACCTCCTGCTCCCAAAGCAGGCGCGATAACCGGGCTACGCTACGCCCCGAGAATTTCCATCATTTTTAGAACATCCTTTTTCTTTAAAAAAAAGGTCATCAAAAATATACTTTTGATTTTTGAATGTCAATTATTCTTGCTATTTTTTTCCTATAATATAACGCAAAATATGTCACTTACAAGCCTGATAACTAAAAAATTCATCTCCTCGAAGAGAAATTCCAAATTTCTCTCCTTTATTAGCCTTATTTCCATACTCGGAATAGCCCTCGGGGTGGCCGTTGTTATCATTTCCCTTACAATTTTGGATGGTTTCGACTCGGTTGTGAAGGATAAAATATTTAATTTCAGAGCACATATCTATATTACTGCATTCAGCGACAAAAATCTCCCCGATTCGAAGAAATTTGAAGAAATGTTAAAAGAGGAGTGCGGGTCTCAATTTGAATCACTCTCCCCCTTTATTAATAAACTGGGCATTATACGTTCATCTAAAAATTCGGACGGAATCAATATAAACGGCATTCCGGTAGCTCAGGGGAAAGGAATTGAGGAATATATAATTTCGGGCAAATTCGATATTGCAGACTCAACATCCCTTGTAATGGGTAAAAAACTTGCCGAAAAACTTTCCTTGAAGGTTGGTGATAAAGTGACCCTTTTTTCACTTAAAAAGGATGAAATACCCTCCCCCGAAAATCCCCCTGCTATTGAGCAGTTTTATGTGAAAGGGATTTTTTCGAGCGGTATGGCGGAATATGACGACAGGAATGTATTTATAAACATTAATACGGCAAAATCATTTTTCGAAATGCCGGATCAGATTTCGGGGTACAATCTTAGAGTAAAGAATATAACCGGAATAGATTCCCTTGCCGACCGTCTGCAGAGAACGGTGCGATATCCTTATTATGTAAGGTCAATATATCAGGTTTATTCCAATATCTTCACCTGGCTCGAACTTCAGAAAAAACCGATACCGATAATTTTAGGGCTTATAATTCTTGTGGCAGTCTTTAACATTGTGGGCACTTTGTTAATGTTCACTCTCGAAAAAACAGGCGATATAGGAATACTAAAGACATTGGGAATGAAAAGGAAGCAGATTATCAGAATCTTTATATATAACGGATTATATATAGGCGCAGCCGGGGTGGCTATAGGAAACATTGCCGCATTCGTGTTATCGCTTTTGCAGAAGGAATACAAAATAATATCACTCCCCGATTCGGTTTATTTTCTTTCGAACGTGCCTATTTCATTTAATTTATTTAATTATTTAATCGTATCGGTAGTTGCTTTACTACTCAGTTTTGCCGCCTCAATTATACCAAGCTATGTGGCGGCCGGAATTAAGCCGATTTCGGCAATAAGGTTTAACTAATGTTAGAATTTTTTATAGCACGGCGGTATTTACGTTCCAAGCATAAGATAAATCTTA
>DAHYUM010000098.1:270-10355 GCA_027398005.1 bacterium | reverse complement strand
TGGAAGCTGGATAACTATAAAAAATGGCGGACGTAATCCAATAATGCCAACAAATATATTTATCGATGAGAAGAATGGTCTATGGTTCGGATTTGGAACAACTATTTACAGGTCGGTAGATAAAACCACTGTTTTAACTATGTCACGAATTATCAATCAGAATATCAGAAAAATATCAAATAATGGATCTATATTATTAAAATATAGCAGTGGCAATGAGGCGTTCGTGGATTCTAAAGGAAACCTATGGATAATAGGGAGCCCGTATGGATTAGGATAATTAAAATTAAAGCTGGCAGGTGGGATAATTAATAATAAATATTTAAATAATTCCCCTGTTGCTTTGGGCCTTAAGTACTGGCTGGATGTAAAAATAATTAAGGGTTTAAACTAAAAACGGGGCAAAAATGCCCCGTTTAATAAAGGGAAAGGAATGCGGTTTATTTCTCTTTTATAATAATTTCGCCACCGGTAGTTCGCGCAGTAAGTTTAGCGCCGCCGCCGTTCAAAGTGCCAATAAACCTGTGCGAAGAATATTTGCCGGTATTTGCCGATTTAATTCTGCATGTAACATCGCCGCCGGTGCTTACCAATTCCGCATCAGCCTTAATTGAAGAGGGGAGCCAAGCCGTAATATCGCCTCCGCTGGTAGAAAGTTTAATACCCTTGTTTTCGCCGGAATAGTTTAATTTAATATCCCCGCCCGAAGTTCCAAGGCTTACTTTTCCCTCGTTCAGTTCAACATCCAAATCGCCCCCCGAAGTTTCCGCGTCAAGGTTTCCGGTGCATTCCTTTACAATAATGTCGCCGCCTGAAGTTTCAAGCGAAGCAAGCCCTTTGTTTTTATGCACTTTTATATCGCCGCCGCTGGTTTTAACTTCAAGTTCGCCATCAGTATTAGAAAGTTCTATATCGCCTCCCGAAGTATGGAGCTTTTTGAATCCGGAAAGGTTGCCTACTGTAATATCGCCCCCCGAAGTTGAAATATCGAGCTGGAAATTACGTGGCACCATAATATCGAATTTGGCCTGAATATTCGAGCCGAATAAATTCGAAAGCCACGAGCTGTTTTTCTCCCCTTTAACTTTTACCCCGTACGAGGTCTTTTCAATGCTGAATTCCATTCTATCTTCGGCCTTGCTGTTGCCGTAAATAATAATATTGAACTGGTCTTTATCCCATGTTCTAATATTCACATCGGCAACCGGTGTTGAAACAACAAGTTTTTCACCCGATTTAACGTCAATGCTTTTTTCGCGCAGTTTTCTAAGGTCTTTGGCAAAAATATTGCCCGAAAATATTATGCCAAGCACTATAAGGGCAATAAGTAGTGCCCATTTGCCCCCTTCGGCCTTTTTTGTTGTAATTACGCTTCCCATTTTTCCAACTCCTTAATTCTGTTTTCTATTTAGACTTCGGGTTCCTCTTTTTTGTTACACGGGCAAATCAAAAAAATTTTATGGAATTTACTATTTGGCTATATTTGAAATAAAAAATATTATGAAGAATTATCTGGCAGTATTCATAGGCGCGGGCATAGTGGGTAGTTTCCGTTATTATATTTCGGGGCTTTTATTCAAAATTCTGCCTGCCCTTTTCCCGTTCGGAACGCTGGCAGTTAATGTACTGGGTAGTTTCGCGCTCGGATTCATAATTTTCGGCCTGGATGAAAAAGGGTTTATATCCCCTCTTTTTAAGCTCTTTTTGGGTGTCGGCTTTTGCGGCGGATTTACCACTTTTTCCACTTTCTCGCTTGAAACATTTAACCTGATGCGCGATTCGGAATTTCTGCTTGCCGGTTTGAATGTTATTTTAAATGTTGCGGTTTCGTTTATTGGTGTTTACCTTGGGTACTTAGCCGCCAGACTTTTTTAATAGGCTTATTTTAATAGATTAAAAAAATAGTTTTTTCGCAATTGGCACTGTTCCCCGTAACGGGGTGAATATTCGCCTGCTTATGGCATTAATTTATATCTTCCGTCTGCACGCTTAAATGCGGACCTCTTATACTAATAATTTAAGGAGGGTTTTAACATGAGAAAAGTAATTCAGCACAGAATTATAAATCCCATAAAAGAATTGGCCGAAGACGGCAAGCTGGCAGGTATTCTTCTTATTGCGGCAACAATTGTCTCTATAATTTTAAGCAATTTAAGCTTTGGCCCCTCTTATGTACATTTCTGGGAAAATGAAGTAGGCCCCTCCTTCTTTTCAAAATCTATAGCGCATTGGGTTAACGACGGCTTAATGGCGGTTTTCTTTCTTCTTGTAGGGCTCGAAATTAAGAGGGAGCTTCTAAAAGGGGAGTTATCCGAACTTAAGAAAGCTCTGCTTCCCATATTTGCCGCCCTGGGCGGGGTTATTGTTCCGGCGCTCATATTCACAGCGCTTAACGGGGGCACCATATTCGGCCGCGGATGGGCAATTCCTACGGCTACCGATATTGCATTCTCGCTCGGTGTGCTTTCAATACTGGGCAAAAAAGTTCCTTTCAGCCTTAAAGTTTTTCTTACCGCGCTTGCAATAATAGATGACCTTTGCGCTATTGTTATTATAGCATTCTTTTATTCAAGCGAACTTGCCGCCAACTATCTTTTTTATGCCGGATTAGTATTTGTACTTCTAATGCTTTTTAATGTATTCAGGGTAAAGAACCTCTGGTTCTATTTTGTGCCGGGGGTGGTTTTGTGGTGGCTCGTCCTTAATTCGGGGGTGCATGCTACAATTGCCGGTGTGCTTTTGGCAATTGCTCTGCCTATCGGCTCGCTCGAAAAAATTGAGCACGCGCTTCACAAACCGGTAAATTATTTTATCCTTCCCCTTTTTGCCCTTGTTAATACGGCAATTACACTTTCGGGCGAAAGCTTTTCTATGCTCTTTTCATCTCTCAGCCTCGGTATTGTGCTAGGGTTGTTTTTCGGCAAACCTATAGGCATTATACTTGTTACATGGATTACGGTTAAACTTAAAATATGCAAACTGCCCGAATATGCCGACTGGTGGAAAATTGCTGGGGTTGGCTTTACCGCGGGCATCGGATTTACTATGTCAATTTTTATTACCAACCTCTCTTTCAGCGATATTGACTTAGTGAATCTTTCTAAATTATCAATTATCATAGCCTCGGTTATGGCCGCGGCGGTATCGTATGTTATTCTTAAACTTGCCGGAAGGTAAATTAGTGCATAATGGGTGCACATTTAAATGCAAGGGAATAATCTGACGCAATTACTCAATTGCGGGCAGTTTCATATATTTTAAAATGAAATTTTAACTTTCCATGAAAAATGAGGCTGTTATGAAATCATCTTTTAAAAGGCTGGTTCTTACCGTTATTATGTTTTTAACGGCTGGAATTATTTCGGCTCAAAAAGCCGATACCGTTTACCTTACCTCTCTCGATATTACACAGATTCAGCAGGGGTGGGGCGAACCGCAGAAAAATCTATCGGTTGACGGCAACCCGATTACTATCGGGGGGCAGACATTCAAAAACGGCGTTGGCACACACGCCAAAAGCATTTTTAAAATCAATCTGGCTCGCGGCTCCGAAAGGTTTTTAGCCTATGCCGGCGTTGATACCGAAATCGGCAAAAACAAAACTGGAACCGTTAATTATGAAATTACCGGGGACGGCAGAACCCTCTGGAAAAGCGAAGTGCTTAAAGCAGGCATGCAACCGGTTAAAGTTGATGTTGACCTGAAAGGAATTAAACAGCTTGTCCTTATAATTAACGACGGCGGCGATGATATTAACTACGACCATGCCGACTGGGCCGACGCTAAATTTATTGTTAAAGGAAAAATGCCCAAGGCAGTTACCGTGCCCGTTGAAAAACCTTATATTTTAACTCCAAAGGAATCGCCCAAACCAAAGATTAATGGCGCAGGCGTTTACGGTGTCCGCCCCGGAAACCCGTTCCTTTATTACATACCGGCCACAGGCAAAAGGCCTATGGAATATGCGGTTGAAAACCTGCCCGCCGGTTTGGCTCTGGATAATAAGACCGGCATTATAACCGGAAAAATTGAAAGGGAAGGGGAGTACTTTGTTAAATTTATAGCAAAGAATTCTTTGGGGCAGGCCGAAAAGAAATTTAAAATTATCTGCGGAAACAAGATTGCCCTTACACCTCCGCTCGGGTGGAACAGCTGGAACTGTTTTGCAGGCGATGTTACTGCCGATAAAATTAAAGCCGCCGCCGATGCGATGGTTAAAAGCGGGCTTATAAATCACGGGTGGACTTATATAAACATAGACGACTGCTGGATGGTTAAACCGGGTTCCGACGATCCTATGCTTAGCGGCGAAATAAGGGATAAGAATGGAATGATTCAGGCAAATAAAAAATTCCCCGATATGAAAGGACTTGCAGACTACGTCCATAGCAATGGATTGAAGATTGGCCTTTATTCATCCCCCGGCTCTTTAACCTGCGCCGGTTTTACAGGCAGTTATAAGTACGAAAAAGAAGACGCTATCCAGTTTGCCGCCTGGGGTTACGACTATCTAAAATACGACTGGTGTTCTTACAGCCGCGTTGCAAAAGATAATTCACTGCCTGAACTGCAGAAACCTTACGCTATTATGAGAAAAGCATTGGACGGGGTTAAAAGAGATATAGTATTTTCCCTCTGCCAGTACGGAATGGGCAAAGTTTGGGAATGGGGTGAAGAAATTGGAGGCAACTGCTGGCGCACTACCGGCGATATTACCGATACATGGAACAGCGTTGAGAATATCGGTTTTTCGCAGGCCGGCAAGGAAAAATATGCAGGACCCGGGCATTGGAACGATCCCGATATGCTTGTAGTCGGCAAAGTAGGCTGGGGGCCTCAGCTGCATAATACAAGGCTTACGCCAAGCGAACAGTACACTCATATTACTCTCTGGTCGCTTCTGGCTTCTCCTCTGTTAATTGGCTGCGATATGACCCAGCTGGACCCGTTTACACTTAACCTGCTTACCAACGATGAAGTTATTGCAGTTAACCAGGATGCTTTGGGCAAACAGGCGGCAAGGGTTTACCAGAACGGCTATATTGAAGTCTGGACCAAGGAGCTTGAAGACGGCTCTGTTGCCGCGGGCATTTTCAACAGAGGCGAAGAACAGGCTAAAGTATCGGTTAAACTTGCCGACTTGAACCTTAAAGGCAAATTTGCCGTGCGCGATTTGTGGCGGCAGAAAAATACGGGCAGCATAGATAAAGAATATAAATGCTTAATACCGCGCCACGGCGCCGTTTTAATTAAACTTACAAAATTGAAGTAACGGCAAGCTGAGCAATGGCATACAAAGCAGACAAAAACCGTTACGGAAAAATGATTTACCGCAGATGCGGAAACAGCGGGCTCTTAATGCCCGCTGTTTCATTGGGCCTTTGGCATAACTTTGGCGCCGGCGATGATTTTGAAAACTCTAAAAAAATGCTGTTTAAAGCTTTCGACCTCGGAATTACACATTTCGACCTGGCTAATAATTACGGCCCGCCCCCAGGAAGCGCCGAATCCACATTCGGGAAAATTTTCAAAAGCGATTTGAAAAAATACAGGGACGAAATTTTGGTCTCTACCAAGGCAGGCTATACAATGTGGCCCGGGCCTTACGGCGACTGGGGTTCGCGCAAGTATCTTTTTGCAAGCGTTGAACAGAGCCTTAAGAGAACGGGGCTGGATTATGTGGATATTTTTTATCATCACCGTTTCGACCCGAATACTCCTATGGAAGAATCCCTTTTAGCATTGGACCAGATTGTAAGGCAGGGAAAGGCTTTATATATAGGGATATCGAAATATGACAGCCGGCAGACCGCAAAGGCATACGCCATACTTAAGGAGTTAGGCACCCCTTTCATTATTCATCAGCCCGCATATAATATGTTCAACAGAACAATTGAAGAAGGGCTTTTGAATGAACTTGAAGAAAAGGGATTGGGATGCATTACATTTTCGCCCCTGGCGCAGGGGCTGTTAACCGGAAAGTATGTAAAAGGCATTCCAAAAAATTCCAGAGCCGCCCGCCCCGGGGGATTTTTAAAACCCGAACATATAACTAAAGAGAAGATTGATAAAGTAATTGCTTTAAGCGAAATTGCCGCGCAAAGGGGGCAGACACTGCCTCAGATGGCTCTTGCATGGAATTTGAGGATTAAGACTGTTACATCGGTGCTTATAGGCGCAAGCAGTGTTAAACAGATTGCCGAAAATGCCGCCTGCCTTGAAAACCCCGATTTTACGGCTGATGAGCTTAACCGGATTGATGAAATTCTAAAATGATGTTTATATATCCTGTTACAATTTAAAAAACTGCCGGAATTTTACTCCGGCAGTTTTTTTATAGGCATGTACAACCTTTTTATTACAGCTTAATCGATAATCCGGCGAAAATTTCGAAAGGAGAGCCGGGCTGGTACGAATTTCCCCCCGGGTCTGGTTCTGTGAATGCAATCCATTTTCTGCCGAATATGTTCTTGGCAAAAATATAGGCATCGTAATCGTAATTGCATATTGTAAAATTGTACCCGATGCGGGCATTGAAAAGCGCAAAGCCGGGTACCGATTCTGCTTCGATGTTCGCTCCGTCTATATAGGAACGGCTGTAAACCTCGCCGCTAAACCCTGCATATAAACGGGATGTAATATTGTACTGCAAATCGGCATAAAGCTGGTGTTCGGGCGAGTTGGGGAGAAAATTGCCGTCCTTAATATATTTTACTATCGTTTCATCATCCATAATAATTCTTTCGGGGGTATTTACGCTGTATTTAAAGTTGGAATAAGTATAAGCCGCCTGAAACTCTATTTTGCTTGAAGGGGAATACCTGAAATACAATTCGGCTCCGTAGCGGTTGCTCGATAAAGCATTGCCCAAAGAATCGGTATTGCGGTAGAATGTTTCAAGAGGGCGCCCCGGAATTCTGAAACGGTCGAAATCGTTCTTTGTTGAAAGATAAAACAGTGTGGCTTCATAATAAAATGAATTGCCGTGTAAGTCCCCTCTAATCCCAATCTCGCCCCCTAATGAGGTTGCGTAGGTAAGGTCCTTATTGAAACCTCCGTAGATTAATGGGGATGGATTGTTGGCAAGCTCTTCAACAGCGGGAGCTACAAAACCTTGTCCTATATTGGCAAATAGATTTATATTATCCGCAGGTGTGTAGCTTAAGCCGATTTTGAAAGTCGGTTTTTCGTAATTCCTTGTATCCGAAAGGTCGCGCGGTACTTTAAAATTATCCGTAAGCTCGTAATGGATATTATCGTAACGTGTGCTTAAAGTGGCGCTCCATTTTTCAAGAAAATCGAGACGGTAGGTTAGGAACAGTCCTGCTCCGCTCTGCCATATATCCTGGTTTGAAAGAAGGGATGAATAATCTTCAACTCCGCCCCCCAGGTTGGCCCGTTTAGTTTCGTTAATCGACTGGAACTGGAGGTCGGTTCCGGCGCTTATTGTATGCTTTACATTATTGCCGTTAAGTGTAAGTATGTACTGGGCACTGGCCCCCGGAGTTACATAGGTTCTGCTTATAACCGAACTGGGAACCGATTCCTTATATCCTGTTCTTCTTACAAAACCGTTCAGCAGTATTTTATTGTTTTCATTAATTCCTATATCGGCCGAAGCGCCTGTAGTAAAGCGCTGTGTATAGATATATTCATTTTTCGGCACTGCGTCGGGGTTGGGCTGTGTAGGGTCTTCGCTTACCTGCTCAAGATTCAATCCCTCGGCGTTTTCGCTGTACGATTCGGTATAATACATTACCGGAGTAATTTTAATCAATGGGGAAGGGGTGTAGGTCATTTTACCGTAGAAATTATTTGTCCAGTATTTTGTGTGCACCCGGTATCCGTCCCCCATTGTTCTTGAGAGGGATACTCTATAGTTAATATTATCCGCTGTGCCGCCGAATTCCCCGAGCGATTTCCAGAAATTATATGAACCGAGCACTGTGGATACTCTCGCGCCCAAAGGTTTATCGGGGCCGTCGAATGTTGTAATATTAACAATTCCCCCCGAGGCGCTGCCTCCGAATAATGAAGCTGAAGGCCCTCGGAGAACTTCAATGTTTTTTACTGTTGCCCAGTCAACATCATAAAGGTCGGGGGTAAATCCTGCCGGGTCGTTCAATGGTATTCCGTCAAGCATGAATTTAATTCCCCTTATTCCTCTTTCGGATAGAATGCCCTGTCCCCTTATTGAAAGATGAACCCTGTTCCCGTCTGCCTGGTTATCCACCTTTACGCCGGGGGTAAGCTTGAATGCTTCGTCGGGGGCTATTGTTTTATTCAGGGAAACGTTCATTATATCGTTTGTAATAACGCTTGTTGCAAATGGAAGGCTTTTTAACGGTGTAAGAATGCGCGATGCCGAAATAAGCACTTCAAATGGAAGTTTGTACGATGTTGTATCTGTTTGTACCTGGGCAAAAAAGGTGCCCGAAGTGAAGATTAATAATGTGAGTAAAAGAAAAAATTTTTTCATTTCCTGTCTCCTTATTGATAATTGGATTATACGCGCATCGGTTTACTTTAAATAAATAACCGGAACCGCAGCAACCTGCAGGCGCGCTGGATTAAGTACTATAAAGGATAAAGACAGGCTTTGTTGGGGGGAGGGGTTATTACGTCTGTAAATGCCGGTTTGAAATTATGGATTTGTATATTCGGGTAATCAAGTTCTTTGTATGGATTGAATATCCGGCCGCCTGAGCCTGATAGCACAAAAATGTTAACGGCAATATTTCTTAGAGTGTGGCGCGGGCGCTCTGTTTTATCGCGCTGAGCGTAACCGAAATTCTTTTCCAGGTTTTCTTCTTCATTATCGTGGTAGCAGTAATAGGTGGTCTTGTTTCCATCTTTTTCTACCCTTATAATATCGTACATCGAATTGCCTAATTTAATTTCGTTATCGTCAACAAAAATAAAATTGCGGGGCTTACCGTTATAGACTTCAATTATTTTGTTGGGGGTATAGTTTTCTTTTTCCCTTTCTTCTATGAATCTTCCTTTCAGCAGGTCAATCATAATGGGAAAAAGGAATAAGTAAACCAGGCTGTTAAGCAGCATTACCGCAATTAACGATATTGAAAGTATTCTTTTCACGCAGTCAAATTCCATTCACCAATAAAATAGCGAATGGCAATAAATTAACAAACGGAAATGAGCTTTAAGTTTTAATAAAAAAGGCGCCCTAAGGCGCCTTAAAATTACCGACTTTGAAACCGGCTTATTCGTATTCAACAAGCAGCTGACCTTTGTAAACCATATCGCCGCTTTCAACCCGTATCATTTTTATTTTTCCGTCGCGGTGTGCCGTTACGGTGTTTTTCATTTTCATGGCTTCGAGGATGAGTATTTTATCCCCCTCCTTAACCGAATTGCCCGGCTTGATAAAAATTTCCCTTATTATACCGGGTATATAGGCCTTTACCAGCCGCGGATCGGGCTTGGCGTACGTTTTACGTTGCCTGAACTTTTTCGTAAGCTGTGTCTCGTAAACCGTATCGTCAATAATTAGACTGTTTGCAAATTTTTCATTATCCATTAGAACGGCGGTACTCCATGTTTTTTAAATGGTCTGGTTTCCTTTTTATTAGCCGCGGTCTTCAAGGTGTGCATAAGTGTATTCCTTGTATCGGCAGGATTTATTACTGCGTCAATATATCCGTTGGCGGCCGCAACATATGGATTAGCGAACTTCTCGGTATATTCCTGAACTTTCTGTTTTCTCATCGCATTCGGATCGGGGGCGTTTGCAATTTCACTTTTGAAAATGATATTAGCGGCTCCTTCGGGGCCCATAACGGCAATTTCTGCAGTAGGCCATGCGAATACGAAATCGGCTCCCAGGTGGCGCGAGCACATTGCAATATAACCGCCTCCGTAAGCCTTTCTAAGGATGACAGTAATTTTTGTAACAGTGGCTTCGCTGTATGCGTAAAGAACTTTTGCCCCGTGGCGTATAACTCCGGCGTGCTCCTGGTCAACGCCCGGTAAATAGCCTGGTAAATCCACCAGTGTTACAAGCGGAATGTTGAACGCGTCGCAGTAGCGTATAAAACGGGCCGCTTTATCGGATGAATCAACAT
>DAHYUM010000098.1:0-260 GCA_027398005.1 bacterium | reverse complement strand
CGAGAACCCCTGCAAGAACCAAAGGCTGGTTGCCTATAATGCCTACTGTTTCGCCATTAATTCTTCCGAAGCCGATTATGATATTAGCCGCCCAGTTTTCCTGTACTTCAAGAAAATCGGAATCATCTACAATTGATCTTACAATATCCCTTACATCGTAGGGGAGAGATGGGTCCGAAGGAATAATCTTTTCAATCTCAAAGCGGGGTTTCGGCTTCTTAGGCGCGAAAGGCTCCGGCTTTTTAAGGTTGTTCCATGGT
>DAHYUM010000097.1 GCA_027398005.1 bacterium | reverse complement strand
ACGTATATTATATGTTTCAACATATTAAATTGTTCCCGTTAAAATTTAATTATAGTAATTAACGATAAAAAGGTAAAAAACCGTCCCTATCCGCAATTGAGTTTTACCTGTTGTTTGGATAGTTTTCAATGAATAATAAAAGGGAAAAGAAATTGTATAAAAAGATTATGGTTCTGCTGATTCTTATTACAGCCGCAGCTCCCCTATATGCGGGGCAAAAGAAAAACGGGGAAGAGGAAAAGATAAAGAAAGTGCTTTTTGCACAGAGGGATGGATGGAATAAAGGGAATTTAGAAGAATATATGGAAGGGTACTGGAAATCGGATTCGCTCAAATTTGTGGGCAAAAGCGGAATTACATACGGCTGGCAAAAAACATTGGAAAATTACAAAAAGGCATATCCCGATAAAAAAGCGATGGGAAAACTCGATTTTACGGTAGTAAAAATTGAAATTCTGGGGAATAATTCCGCCTTTATGCTGGGCAGATGGAAACTGACCAGGGAAAAAGACACTCCCCAGGGCTATTTTACACTTCTTTGGAAGAAAATTGGGGGAAAATGGAAGGTTGTAATAGACCATTCCTCCTGAAAAAAGAGGTAAACCTGTAAAAATTACAGGTATTTTGTGCTGGCAGTCACATCTAATTAAAATAATTTGCCGGGCAGAGAAGAAGCATTTAAAAGCGCCGGGCGAATTAAAGTGAGCATTATTGACCAAAATGCGCATTTTACACTTCTCAAGTTGAAACCAAGTCTCTAAATGGGACACAAAATAATAAGAAAAAAAGAGAAAATGAGTCAAAACGGGGTAAAATCAAATTTGGCATTCAAATTGATATAATTAGAGTAGCACCCTCTAGGTTGCGGGAGAGACTAAATAAACCGCACGATATTTTCAAATAGGGGTGGCGATTTTGGAAACAGCTCTCGGCTGGACTGTTTCTTAAAGTTGCCACCCTATTCCGTTTTAAAGGGAAAGCATTATTTTTAAGCGAAATGAGGGAATACTCTTTAAAAAATTGTTTTTTAAACCCATTTTCCTTAGTTTTCGTTTCTTTCAAAAGATAAATTAGGAATAGTATGAAACGCACATTTCAGCCAAGCAACAGAAAAAGAAAGAATAAACACGGTTTCAGAGAAAGAATGGCTTCGAAGAACGGACGCAAAGTTCTTGCACGCAGAAGAGCAAAAGGCAGAAAAAGATTAACTGTTAGCGACGAAGTATAATTGAAAAAATTTGGTCTTTCCGCAGAGGAAAGAATCAGAAGTAAAAAAGAATTTGATCTACTTTATTCAAACGGAAAAACTTTAGTTTCTGCCAGTCAGAAATTTAAAGCCGTTTATTTTTTCGAGAAGAATCTTAATCCTGAGTTTAAACCGGAAGTTAAAGTTGCATTTGCTGTTCATAGAAAGGCTGGCAAGGCAGTTTGGAGAAACAGAGTTAAAAGATTACTCAGGGTTTCCTACAGGCTGAATAAGGAGTCTTTAATTAATTCCTGTTACTCTAAAAATAGATCTCTATTTGTGGCTTTTTCCCCTTTTTCTGTTAATTGTAAAAATTACAATAAAATTAATCTTAAAGATGTTATGCCCGATATTATTGAACTAATTCATTCTTTAGGGCAGAAGAAATAAAAATGCGTTATGCATTTATTTTTTTAATAAGGATTTATCAAAAGGCTATTTCGCCTATGTTCCCCCCCTCGTGCAGGTTCTACCCTTCCTGCTCTAATTACGCCATTGAGTCTTTTCAGAAATTCGGTGTCTTTAAAGGGGGAGCTAAAGCTATTTGGCGCATTTTAAGATGTAATCCTCTCTCTAAGGGGGGATATGATCCAGTTGAAAAACAATCGGAAGGTGATAATGGATAGAAATACTACTATTGGTTTCGTTTTAATAGGCATTATTCTTATGGTCTGGCTTTATTTTAATTCCAATGCCCCTACGGATCAGCAGCAGAATAAAAAACAGGATACAGTTCAGACAACAGATAAAAACACTCCTAAAGAATCGGAAAAACCGAAATCCGAAACTCCTAAAACAGAAACCAAAACCGGCCAAAACGATGATTTAAAAGACAGCCTCTTTACCAGCACCAATAATAACGAGAAGATTATTACCGTAGAGACCGACCTCGCTAAAATTGAGCTTACCTCTAAAGGCGCGCAGATTAGGAAATTCTACCTTAAAAATTATAAAACATGGTATTACAAACAGTTCAAAGAAGATGACTTCTACAATACCCACGTTCAGCTTATTAACCAGAAAAACGAAGCAAACCTCGGCGTTGAGTTCGTTACCAAAAACAGAAAACTTGTAAATACTTCCGATATAAATTTCGCGATAGATAAAAACCAGGCCTATTATAGAATTAAAGGAAAAGACTCTATCGCTTTCAGATTTACCTTTACTTCGAAGGATAACAAAACTATAAGCAAAACATATACTTTTAAAGGGGACGATTACCTTTCCAAGTTCGACGTTGAGTTCGATAATATGGAAGACGTTATAGATAAAAGTTATATGGTGCAGTGGAATAACGGAATTAATTTCCTGGAGCTTAATTCGGTTGACGAGGCGGCGCATTCAAAGACCACGGTTTTTTCTCCTGACCAGACTTACACGTTCGACGCGACTACCCCTAACCGTACTTCGGCAGAATTCCCCAAACAGGGAACTACCCCTCTCGCGAATTTCTGGGTAGGCGTTAGGGATAAATATTTTACCGCAATTATCGAACCTGTTACACAGCGCACCGGAACAGTCTCTGTATCGGGGTACGAAGCTTCTAACCAGTACGGCAAACAGAAATATTATGACGTTAACATAAAAGAAAATTTCAATGCCGATAAAGTCCATAAAAATTCTTTCAACCTTTATATAGGGCCTATTGATTACGCCGGCCTTAAGGCATATAACAGGCATTACGAATCGATTTTTGAATTCAGCAACTTCCTCGGGCTCGGATTCATTATCCGCCCCATTTCGGAATATCTCTTTATCCCTTTCCTCCGCTTCCTTCATGAGTTTATTCCCAATTACGGACTTGTAATTATTCTCTTTACACTGGTTCTAAAATTCCTTCTTCATCCTTTAACAAGGCAGAGCCTGCGTTCAATGAAAAAGATGCAGCTGCTTCAGCCTATGATTAATGAATTGAAGGAAAAATATAAAGACGACCAGCAGAAAATTCAGAAAGAGCAGATGAAGCTCTATTCCACCTACGGCATAAACCCGATGGGGGGATGTCTTCCCACTCTTCTGCAGATGCCTATCCTGGTTGCCCTCTATACGGTGTTTGCGGTAATTATAGATATGCGTCTTGCCCCTTTCACTTTATGGATAAATAACCTTTCGGCGCCCGATAAGATTATAACACTGCCATTTGCGCTTCCCCTTATCAATCAGTCTATAAGCGGTCTGGCTCTGCTTATGGCAATTACCATGTTCATTCAGCAGAAAATGACAATTAAGGACCCGACCCAGAAGGCAATGATTTATATGATGCCTATTATGATGTTCGTTATGTTCAACGCGCTTCCTTCGGGGTTAAACCTTTATTATCTTATGTTCAACCTGTTCTCAATAATCCAGCAGTATTATGTTAACCACAGGCACGACGATATTAAGCTTGTGCCGGTAGATAATTCCAAGAAGAAACAGGGCTTTATGAGCAGAATGATGGATGCCGCAGAAAAGCAGGCTGAAATTCAGAAAAAAGCCAAGAAGAAAAAATAATTTCTTTAAGAAGATAAAATGTTCTTCCAGTTCAGAAAGGCTATATTATTTTTACTCATTTTTATTCCGGCAATATCGGCTCAAGAGAAAGTTAAACTTTCTCTTGAGTACACCGGAAGAAGACTCCCCTTCGGGCTTACCGAAAAAGTACCTGCAGATTTCCCCAAAATTACAATTGCTTTAAGCGGCGGCGGCTCGCGCGGCATTGCTCATCTGGGCGGTTTAAAGGCTTTCGAAGAAAATAATATTCCGTTCGACTGCATTTTCGGCACAAGCATGGGAAGCATTATAGGGGGTATGTATGCCGCCGGCTACGATGTCCAGCAAATTGATTCGATTGTTACTGCCGCAAAGTGGGATTCCTTTTTCTCAACACGTGAAATTAACCGCAACGAATTGTTTGTGGACCAGAAAGTAACCGAAGAGAAAGCAATTTTTGCAGTACGTCTTAACGGTCTTACCCCGGTTATTCCCTCTTCAATAAACACCGGCCAGCCTGTTGCCAATTTTCTTAATCTGATTACGCTTTTTGCGCCCATACATGCCGATGACGATTTTGGGAAACTGCTTTACGATTTTAAAGCCGTATGCACCGATTTTACAACGGGCAAGCTTGTAGTGCTGGATAAAGGCTCTTTAAGCCAGGCTATGAGGGCAAGCTCCAGTGTTTCACTCCTCTTGCCCCCGGTTGAAAAGGATTCCATGCAGCTTGTGGACGGAGGGCTGGTGGCAAACATTCCGGTAAAGCCGGCTAAGGAATACGGCGCCGACCTGGTTATTGCGGTTAATACTTCAAGTCCTTTGAACCCGGCAGACGAACTGAACCTGCCATGGAAAATTGCCGACCAGATGGTTAGCATACCCATGAAAATATTGAACGAGCAGCAGCTTAAACTTGCCGATGCGGTAATTGAACCTGCAATAGGCGATTTGGATAATACTGATTTTTCGAAAATACCTTTTGTTGTTGAGCAGGGTTATAAAGCGGCTATGCAGAATATGGAGTTGATTAAAGCCGAAATTAAAAACCGGTTTATGGAAAAAATAAAAACCGATAACCGCTTTTTCGGAAACTTGATTCTTGATATTAACCCTACCGATTGCGAAAAACAATTATATAACGCTTTGCCAAATAAGGATTTGGTGAGCAGCAGGCAGCTTCTATACGGTTTGTATAATGTTTGCAAAGGAGGGGATGTAGATTCTTCTTATATAGAACTTATTCCCTCGGGCGATAAATTTATTCTTAAAGTTAGTGTTAAGAAAAATCCTATTATTAACGGTGTTGAATTAAACGGCATTACTCTTGTAGATTTTGACCGGATTGAAAACCTTTTTAAAGATGTTGAAGGAAAGCCTTATAACGGCAGAAGGATATTAAAGGCCGTTCTGGCGTCTCTATTTATTTACCGTTCGGCGGGGTATCCGTTTGCCGAGGTTAAAGATATTTCCTTTAATCCTGTTTCGGGCCTGCTTGCCGTTTCTTTTGACGAAGTTAAAATTAGCCGTATAGAAGTAAGCGGAAACATTAAAACACAGAGAGACATCATTACCCGCGAATTCGTATTCGAAAACGGGAACATTAAGTTTGACGCTATACAGAAAGGTTTAATGAACCTTAGGGCCACAAATCTTTTTGATGATGTTGAAGTATACAAGCAGAGCGAAGACGGAATAAATTACCTTAAAATTGACGTGAAAGAAAAACTGCCGACTGTAATGCGTTTCGGCCTGAGGGTTGATAACGAGTATTACACACAGGCATCTGTCGATTTGAGGGATGAAAATTTTATGGGGGCGGGGGCCGAATTCGGTTTCATCTTTTCGGGCGGTGTAAGGAATCATTCTGTTTCGCTTGAGCATAAGGCAAACAGAGTTTTCGATTCCTACCTTTCATATAAGCTAAGGGCGTTTTACGATGCCACAGATATAAGCGTTTACAGCTACGATACTACCGCGGCGGATAACCGTTTTATACGCAACAAAACGGGGGAATATACACAGTCTTCTTTCGGTCTTTCGGTGGGCCTTGGCGCGCAGGTGGAAAAATTCGGCAACCTGTTTGTTGAAACCAAGTATCAGGTGGATAGGATTAAGGATAACGGCGGCTACACCGGAGAGAAGTATAGAATGGGCATACTCAGCTTAAGGCTCGGTTTCTCAATCGATTCGCAGAATAAATTCCCTTTCCCCACTTCGGGCTTTCTTATTAAAGCTTATTACGAAACCGCGCAGTCTATTCTAGGAAGCGACATAGGATATACGAAATTATATTTCGATTATAAAAATATAGTTAGCATAAACCGTTTTAATACTTTCACTACCCATTTTATAATAGGCGCGGCCGATAACCCTCTCCCCTTAAGCCAGAACTTCTCGCTTGGGGGACTTGATTCGTTCTACGGAATGCGGCAGTATGAATTCAGGGGAAGGCAGATTCTCCTCGGCTCTATTGAGTACCGGTATATGCTTCCCTTCAATTTATTCTTCGATACTTATGTTAAATTAAGGTACGATATCGGCTCTATATGGTCGGAAAAAGAACAGATAAGATTTAAGGATTTAAGGCACGGGTTAGGCACCGCGCTTGCGTTCGATACTCCAATAGGCCCGGCGGAATTTGCTGTGGGAGAAAGTTTCTATTTCAAAAATACCCTGGCAAAGAATATTCTTGTGCTAGGGAGTCCCTTTTTCTATTTCAGCATAGGATACGCTTTTTAACATTTATCCCGCGAGTATTTTGCGGCAAGCTGGCGGCATTCGGCCGATTTCTCTTTATCGCCATCCCTCTCATATAATTTAGCCAGTTCGGTATAAACAATGCTTTTCTTATCAACAGCTTCGATGCATCCTTCAATAGTATCCATTATTACTTTATTCGTGGGCAGGTTAAGGTCGTGGCTGTAAAGCTGAAGTAGTCTGCAGTAGGGTTCGTGCATTTTCGGGTTGCTGTAAAGGGCTTTAACAAAATAGGCAATGGAATCTTCAAGCCTTTCATATTCGGTTGAGTAATTGGAGAATATATTACCGGTCCACATAAAGAGGTCGAATGCGTTATCGGTAAAAACTTTTGAAAGGTGCTCGGTGTACATTTTAAGCTCTTCCCCCGAAAGGATTGGGTTGGCAAGAAGTATCTTATAAAGCTCTATATCCGATATACGGTTGGTAATAGCCTTTCTAAAGGTGTCGAACAGTTCATCGGGGGAGTTGGAATTTCTGAAAATATGTTCTATCTCATCGGGGTGTCTGTTCATTTTTAAACCGAAATAAATGTACTGTAAAGCCTTTTAGCCGCCGGGCAGTTAAACTGCCTATTTAAAATACGGTTTTTAAAAATATTTGTCATCAAAATTCAACAATTACATAAATCGTTAATACTCAAAAATATGGCTGTTGTACGGCTTAAGTTCAATATAAAGCCCTTCAGAAACAATTTCCTCGCTGTTTCTTAAGTATGAGTGTTCGCTTATAAGATCGTGAAGGGTGATTTCCTCGGGGTATCCTTCAAGATTTAATTTTATACGGCAAGTAGAAAGAGTTTCGGAGTAATTTACAACCACAAGCCTTCTTTCGTTCATATATTCCCATTCCCATGCAAGGAGATTTAAATGGGTCTCGTTATTGAACCATGATTTTTCGGTATCAAGAAGTTTCCATTCGCCCGTTTTGAATATTTCTTCCCTGGTAATATTGAGAAGTTTATCGTAATGGTTCTGAATGCACGAGTTCGGGTGTTCCAGAGGTTCCCTGCCCAGCTGTACCGGGAGTTTAATCTTTTTGCCTTCAAACTGCCCGTCGTAATAGAAATGCATACCCGGCAGTGTGGCAATTATAACCGAGGCCGCTTTTGCCCTATCCTTGCCGAATAGTGTGAGGGAGCGTTTTTCATCGTGATTTTCGATGAAGCGGGCGCATTTATGCTGGTATTCAATTTCTCCCGAAACATGTTCGTAAATTCCCCGTATATGATTTACCGCAAGACGGTCGGTAAGTTTTTTATCGTATGTAAAATCGAATCCGAGCTGCTGAAGTGTCCATTCAAGGTCCCAGTATGCCTCTGCAAGAAAAATGAATGAAGGGTGGCTGGTTTTTACAACATTTATAGCATCGGACCAGAATTCGGTATCGGGCTTTGTATGTCCGCTTTTTTCAAGCGCCCCTCCCCAGGTATTCTGGAATACGTTATTAAGAACAAGGATAGACATATCGCATCTTACGCCGTCGCACATAGAGGCAATTTTATTAAGGGTATTAATCATAAATTCGCGCGCGGCCGGCGAATAATAATTGATTTGGGCTGTATCCTGCCATGCGGGAAAGAAAGGATCGCGCCCATGGGCAAAGATACGTTCATCTTCGAACGGTTTATAAAACGTATGCGGATCCCTGTTGTAAGTCTCTTCGTCAACCGTTAAAAAAATATCGGGTACAATATCAATTAAACACGATTCTGCGTGGAAATGATTCGGAACAAAATCGAGGAAAAGTTTCATTCCTCTTTTGTGCAGTTCCTCCCGTATTTTTATTATGCTTTCTTCATTTCCCAGTGCGGGATTAACGTCGTACCTGTCAATTGCGTAGGGAGAGCCAATTACATCCTCCTCGCGCCAGTCTTTAAGGGCCTTATCGTATTCTGTTATCAGCCCTTCGTCAAAACAGTATTTTTTTACTGCCTCTTCGTTTGTTCGCCAAATGCCCATAAGCCATACGTAATCAATTCCTTTTTCTTTAAGAAAATCCCAATATGTGCCCGGTACATCGTCTAAAGTGGCTTTTTTGTTTTCAGTATTAAATCTCTTAATCCATACCCGTGTATTAATTTCATAAATGTCAGGGTTGGTAATTCGGCTGTTATTTAAGTTCATAATTAAAACCTGCTGCAATATGAAAATATTTCAATTAGCGCTGGACAAGCTTTTCTTTTCTTCCAATAACTCTTTATTTAATTTAAATAATTCTATATGCTCGGTTTCGTCGGCCGATTTTGAAATCCGGTCGTTATTAAGTTTAATCTGTTCATCAATTCTCGAAATCCTGAAGTTTCTAATAGTATCGACTGCATATTTAAAAGAATCTTTTTCAATTTCCCCTTCAATTGTAAGGTCGTCCCATTTTTTACTAATGGAATCGCCGCTGAAAGAAAAATCGAACACCATTTTTTTTAATTCCTGGTCCTCAATTTTTTCAACCAGAAGGGAAGGGCTTACCGATCCTCCCTTCATGCTTTCGAATACAATTCCGGCAACGGCCCTGAACTTGGGATTAATGAAATCCTCCGGTAATATATTATCGAATATAAAGCCGGCAATTTTTAGGTTTCCCCCCAACAAAAGTCGGATAAGCGATTTTTCGAACGGGTTTTCCTTGATTGGGGTAAATCTGTTCTGGTTCGCAGCCGCTTCGGGGCGCTGGGGTAACGAACGCCCTTCTTTTTCGCTCTGCTGCTGAAGCAGTTTGTTAAGCTCTGTTTCCAAAAGTTTTTCGCGCAGATTGAATTTTCGCGAAATAGATTTAATTGTAATATTCCTTTTCAGTTCATCCGAAATAAGCGCGGCATTTTTAACCAGTTCCCTTATTGCTTCGGTCTGTTTTGCCGGGTCTTCGAACATACCGGCGCTTTCGAACTGATAGGTCTGGTATTCAAGAAAATTGCGCGCGCCCGAAATGAAATTGTTAAATTCATCCCTGCCCGAATTGTTAATAAAGGAATCGGGGTCTTCTCCTTTGGGAAGCGAGGCAATTTTAACGTCGAAATCGTGTTTAAGAAGAATTTCTATGCTTCTCATTGAAGCTCTCTGCCCGGCGGTATCTGCATCGAATAGTAAAGTTACATTTTTAGTAAACCGCGAAAGCAGCTGAACCTGTTCATCGGTAAAAGCCGTGCCAGAAGAGGCTACTACATTTTTCACTCCGCTTTGGTATAGCGAAATAAGGTCCATATAGCCTTCTACTACAATTGCCTTGTCCAGTTTTCTTATTTCCTCTTTAGAATGGAATAGGCCGTAGAGAGATTTTCTTTTGGAATAGACAGACGATTCGGGTGAATTAAGGTACTTGGCAGCATTATCCTGATTCTCCAGAATCCGTCCCCCGAAAGCAATAACTCTTCCATTGGGCGAAAAAATGGGAAAGATAACCCTGCCCCTGAATTTATCGTAATAAGCCGAATCGTCGCGCGTATCTATAAGTCCAAGTGTTTTTGCTTTAATCAGATCTATTTTATTCTCTTTGGCATAATTCAAAAAATTATCCCATCCGAAAGGGGCAAAACCGAGTCCGAATATTTTCTGTGTCTGCGGTTTGATATTTCTCTTCTTAAAATATTCGCGCGCAATTTCACCGTCGTTGTTTTTAAGCAGAACATCCGAAAACCAGCGCGCCGCGAAAACATTTATTTCGTAAAGGCTCTCAAGTTCGTTCTGCTCCTGCCCATCCCCGTTTTTCTCGTAAGAGAGCTGAATACCCAGATGCTCGGCCACTTCCTGAACAGATTCGATAAATGAGATGTTTTTAAATTCCATTAGGAATGAGAATACGTTGCCCCCCGCATGGCACCCGAAGCAATGATATATTTGTTTTTCGCTGCTTACGGTAAATGAAGGGGTCTTTTCGTGATGGAAAGGGCATAGACCTATATAGTTTTTACCCCGTTTTTTAAGCTGAACGTAACCTGAGATAATATCAACAATATCGGCTGAGTGCCTTATTTCTTCTATTTTCGATTCCGGTA
>DAHYUM010000096.1 GCA_027398005.1 bacterium | reverse complement strand
TGGCAATGAAGGAAATAAGTGAAATGTAAGGGAGAATTTCCCTGCTCTTTTTAGAGAACATTTCAATAATTAAAGAGATTAAAATTCCCAATCCTACAATGAGGAAAGGCATCAGCTGTGCTATTTCAGTGTTATTATTAATCATATTTACTCAACAAATAATATTTCGCCGTTGGCTTCTTCTATTTTTAAATAATGTTTTTCTTTTAAGTGCAGAATCAGTCTCCTGTGGTTGCCGAAATCGAAAAGGTCCTTTCCTTCTTCAACAACAACGAGCTTAATTGTTTCATATTTTGAGACTTCTTCCGCCAGTTCTTTATATTCAAGAAAATAAATTTCAGTATACTTATCGGTTATGTTATACTGCGCTCCTTTATGGGTAGTGCTGAAATCGGTAATAATATCTTTTTCAATAATCGCTTTAAGAATTTCAGCCCTGAAAGGAAGAATTATCCTGTTGCCGTAGTATAAACCGTTTATGTTGTTTTTCAAAACTTCGTCAAGTGTTCTCATTTTAACCTCTAAAGAAAACGAACCAAATAAAAAAGAATACGGGAATTAAAACGGGAAGCGAATACTTAACAATATAGCCGAAGAATGAGGGCATTTTCAATCCGGAACTTTCGGCAATTGATTTAACCATAAAATTAGGTCCATTGCCAATATAGGTATTTGCGCCGAAAAATACGCATGCAACCGAAATTGACTGCAGATAAACAGGCGAACTTGCTACAAACTGCTGCACCTGAATCTTGCTGTTCATATCAAGCCCGGTTCTTCCCATTGCACCGCTTAGGAAAGTTACAAAGGTCGGCGCGTTATCAAGAATTGAAGACAATCCCCCCGAAGCCCAATAGAAAATTCCCGTAGTAAGGCTGTCTTTCATTACCCCCGCCTGATATGCAACGAGCTGCAAAGCCGGAATCATTGTAGCAAAAATTCCGATGAATAAAAAGGCAACTTCCTTTATAGGATCGAATGTAAACTCGTTATATTCTAAAATTTTACTGTCGGCAGTTTTGTATGCAACAACCATAATAACAGCCATAAGAATTTCCCTAATTCCGAATGGCAGGGGCGAAAGGCTTGGCACCCAGCTCATTACATTGGGGTCAAGAAGAACCGAACCTAATATAATAGCGAGGTAAACGAGATTTTTAAAACCTTTAAATTCAATTTTGCCCGAATATTCCGCATCATCGCTCTCCCCTTCTTTATTGTTTCTATCAACAAAGAAAAATACGGCTAATATTATGGCAACTGCAATAAGCCATATAAACCAGCTATGGGCAAAAAACCAGAAGAAAGGCACTCCTAATAAAAATCCAAGAAACAGCGGAGGATCTCCAATTGGCGTAAGTACGCCCCCCACATTGCTTACAACAAAAATAAAAAATATGATATGATACGGTTTAAGCCGTTTTTTGTTCAAATTCATGAATGGGCGTATTAACAGCATCGAAGCACCGGTGGTTCCGAAAACATTTGCCAGTACTGCGCCAACTAAGAGCATGGCGGCGTTTACAAGAGGAGTGGCTTTACGGTCGACCCTGATTAATATGCCTCCTGAGGCTACAAACAACGAGCCGAGAAGCATTATAAAGGAAATATATTCGCCTAAAGTATGCACCAAATGCCCGGTATCTTTCATCACAAACCAATAATAAAAAACTACAACCAATCCTAATGCAATAGCAACCTTATAATAATGTTTACCCCAGAAACGGGCATAGAATAAAGGTCCTGTAGCAATCATAGCAAGAAGTAAAACAAAAGGTCCTACCATAAAAACGGGGGGAACTGAAGTAAGAGAAGCATTTTCAGAAAGCTGATTTTCTGTCTGTACTCCTTCCCCGTTCTGAAAAGCATATACCCCTTTTTCTGCAAAAGAAGAAAGGAATATAATTAACAGCGCAAAGAAGAGTATTTTTTTCATAACGCTCAATAAATTAAATTGTGGAATTGACTAATGTGACTTAATATTTTTTCCACTGAAGCGCTAGTCATATCAAAAAATGTAGTAGGATAAACTCCTATCCATACGATGAAGATGAAAATTGGCACGAGGATTAATATTTCGGATGATGTTAAATCCTTTAACCCGTTTAGGCTCTGGTTTTTAACCGGACCGAATACAACCCTTTCATACATCCACAACAGATATACAGCGGCAAATATAACGCCGCTGGCGGCAAATATTGTGTACCACCAGCTGTTAAGAACCTGCGATTTGAATGAACCGAGAAGAATTAAAAATTCCCCTATAAATCCGTTCAACCCGGGCAGGCCAACCGACGAAAGGGATGCGAATAAAAGCGCAATTGAGTAAAGAGGAACTAATTTGGCAATGCCGCCGTAATAGGCTATATCTCTTTTATGTGTCCTTTCATAAATAAAGCCGACCAAAAGGAATAACGCGCCTGTAGAAAGTCCGTGATTTATCATTTGAATTACGGAGCCCTGCACCGATTGTGTAGTCATTGCAAACAAACCTAAAACAACGAATCCTAAATGCGATACCGATGAATATGCTACTAATTTTTTCATATCTGTCTGCACCATAGCAACAAGGGCGCCGTAAATAATTCCTATTACGGCAAGCACCGAGATGAACGGGGCAAACCTGACTGACGATTGAGGGAAAAGAGTTAAACAAAAACGGAGAATGCCGTATGTACCCATTTTAAGCAGAACGCCGGCAAGAATAACCGAGCCTGCTGTTGGAGCCTGAACGTGCGCATCGGGCAGCCATGTATGCAACGGGAATAAAGGCACTTTAATTGCGAAACTTATAAAAAATGCGAAGAATAAGAGAGCCTGAACATTCTGCACAATATTTGGGGAAATTTTTGATAATTCAATAAAATTGGTTGTGAAATAACCGAGCTGGGATGAGGCGTTTGATGCAAGCCATATTATTGCCACAAGCATTAAAAGACTTCCGAACATCGTATAAATAAAAAACTTAACCGATGCATAAATTCTCTGTTCGCCTCCCCATACGCCTATGATGAAATACATAGGTATTAACATTGCCTCCCAGAAAATGTAGAAAAGGAATAGGTCGAGCGAGGCAAAAACACCCAGCATTCCGGTCTCTAAAAAGAGCATGCTGAAAGTGAACATTTTGACGTTCATTTTTATACTCTTCCAGGTGGAAAAGAGGGTTAAAGGAGTAAGGAAGGTTGTAAGGAGAATTAATAATAACGATATTCCGTCTATACCTACCGTATAGGTTACATTAAGCGATTTAATCCAGACAAACTGATTAATAAGCTGAAATTCCCCCGATTTCTGGTTAAACTGAGAATATGCTATAAGGGAGATGGCAAAAGTTATAAGAGAGACAATAAGCCCGAACCATTTAATGGCTTTTTCATTTGTCCCTTTGAAAAATAATGTTAATATGCTTCCAATAAATGGAGCAAGCAGCAGGTATGTAAGAATTAAGTTAGTTTTCATATTATAGACTTAAAATGATCCAAAATAATACTACGGCAATTCCAACCATCATAACCACAGCATAAAACTGTGCAATTCCGGTCTGCAATTTCCTAATTACATTTGAGGATTTTTCAATTAAAATTCCGGTTCCGTTAACTACACCGTCAATAATTTTATTATCGGCAATTTTCCATAAGAATTTTTCCGAAACCGTCTGAATCGGTTTAACAACAGAGGCTTCGTAAATTTCATCTATATAATATTTATTAAATAATACTGTGTATAATCCTTTGAATTTAGCTGAGGTTTTTTCGGCAATTTCCTGCCTGCGGGTATAAATTACATAAGCGAAATAGATTGCCGTCAATGCAAATGCCACCGAAAGAGCCATAAGAAGAATTTCTTCGAAATGAGTATGCGTTCCGTAGGTAACCATTTTCCTTTCGGCGTTTTCGTAAACAGGCTTTAAGAATTCTTCAAATTTATTCCCGTTTTCCCCCGAAAAGATTGCCGGTATGCCAATATAGCCTCCAATTACCGAAAGGACTCCCAGTATCATAAGAGGAACTGTCATAACCGCGGGCGATTCGTGCGGATGATGTTCGTGCCCGAAGCGTTCCTTACCGAAAAATGTAAGCGATACAAGACGGAACATATAGAAAGCTGTCATTACCGCTGTTAAAGCGCCTATAAGCCAGAAAACAAAATTGCCTTTGGCAAATGCGTTCCATAAAATTTCATCTTTGCTGAAGAATCCCGAAAATCCGGGAAAGCCGGATATTGCAAGAGCCGCAAGAAGGAATGTTATATAAGTGCGCGGCATATATTTTTTAAGATTTCCGTAATGCTGAATATTCTGTTCTTCGTGCATTGAATGAATAACAGAACCGGCGCCGAGGAATAACAGAGCTTTAAAGAATGCATGTGTCATTACGTGGAATATTGAAGCCGAAAAAGCTCCAACGCCCGCCGCCAGGAACATATAGCCTAACTGCGATACGGTTGAATATGCCAATACTTTTTTAATATCGTTCTGTACAAGTCCCATTGATGCGGCAAAAAATGCCGTCAGTAAACCTACAACGGCAACTACAGTCATAATTACCGGAGCCGATGCGAAGATTATTGCAGTCCTTGATACCATATAAACGCCCGCGGTAACCATTGTAGCGGCATGTATAAGAGCCGAAACAGGCGTTGGGCCGGCCATAGCGTCGGGAAGCCAGACAAATAAAGGTATCTGTGCCGATTTGCCCGTAGCGCCGATAAAAAGGAAAAGGGCAATAAAACTGAATGTTGTCTCGGAAACCGGGAAAGAAGCTGCTTTTGCGAATACATCCTGGAAATTAAGGGAATCGAATGTCATGAAAATAAGGAACATTCCAAGCAGGAATCCGAAATCGCCTATTCTGTTAACAACAAAAGCCTTTTTAGCGGCCTGCGAAACGGTGCCTTTCTCAAATTTTCTGTCGTACCAGAACCCGATAAGAAGATAGGAACATAATCCTACACCTTCCCATCCAAGGAAGAGTACAACAAAATTATCCCCCAGAATCAAGTTCATCATCGCAAAAATGAACAGGTTCAAATATGCAAAAAAGCGGAAGAATCCTTTGTCGCCGTGCATATACCCGATTGCGTAAACGTGAATGAGGAAACCCACGCCGGTAACAATAAGGGACATTACGATAGAAAGCGGATCGACCAGGTAGCCGAAATTAATATGCAATGCGCCTATGTTGAGCCAGCTGAAAAGGTTTACTATTACGCTTCTCTCTTCGGCGGGCATTCCAAGCAATTGGAAGAAGGAGAAAAGGCTGACCAAAAACGATAAGCCGACCGCACCGCTTCCGATGATGCCGATTATCTTTTCATTTTTAATCCGGTTTCCGAAAATGCCGTTTATTAAAAAACCGGCCAATGGAAACAATACTGTTAGATAGATGTAATTTACCATTTGAATATGTTTATTTCGTCAATATTTACGTTAAGTTTATTTCTAAAAATGGCAATAATTATAGCCAGTCCTACAGCGGCTTCTGCGGCCGCCACAGTCATTACAAAAAATACAAAAATCTGCCCGATTGAATTGCCCAGATATGATGAAAAAGTGACTAGGGAAAGATTAGCCGAATTGAGCATTAATTCAATTGACATAAAAACGACAATAGCGTTTCTTCTTATAAGCACCCCTGTAATACCGACCGCAAACATTAGGGCGCTTAAGATGAGATAATATTCAATAGGTATATTATTCATAATTACTCGAATTTCTTTTTTGCTAAAATAAGCGCACCGACTGTAGCTGCGAGGAGAAGGAATCCCGCGGCTTCGAACGGAAGCACATAATTAGTGTATAACTGATGCCCAATCTGCTCTACGGTGCCAGCCTGTACGCTTTTCTGCAGTTCAGGAGCCAAACCTGCCGAAGGTTTTGAATAGAATATTATATATGCCAACTGGAACACTACAAGAGCAGAAACAATTATGGCGAATATTTTAAGGTTCTTTTTACCGTTAAGAATTTTCTCTTCGGACCGCTGGTTGAGCAGCATAAGCACGAAAAGGAAAAGCACCATAATTGCCCCGGCATAGACAATAATCTGCACAACGGCAATAAACTGAGCATTAAGGAGCAAATACAAACCGGCCAGCGCAAAGAAATTAAGAATAAGAAAAACCGCGCTTAAAACGGGGTTTTTTCTTGTTACCATCATAACCGATGCGAACAGGGCCAGCAGCGCAAAAACTATGAAAAGGATTAATTCTGCATTCATTAAGGGGTATTCCTGTAAATTTGCCTTGCAAATGGAATTGCCTCGCGCAGGTGATCCAATCCGCAGATCCAGCTTACGGTTCTTTCCAATCCAAGTCCAAAACCTGAATGAGGAACCGACCCGTATCTTCTAAGATCGAGATACCATTCAAAAAACTCCTGAGGCAAATTGTGCTGTTTAATTCTTTCTAATAGAAGGTCAAGATTATCTTCCCTCTGGCTTCCGCCAATAATTTCACCGTAGCCTTCGGGGGCTAAAACGTCAACCGCTAAAGCCACTTTCGGATTCTCCGGATCCCGTTTCATATAAAACGCCTTAACTTCCGCCGGGTAACGGTGAACCATAACCGGACGGTCGAACTGGCTGGATATAATTGTTTCATCGGCGCCGCCAAGGTCGTTTCCCCATTCAAATTCTACACCGTTCTTGTGGAGAATTTCAACTGCTTCATCGTAGCTTATACGCGGGAAAGGTCTTTTAACTGCTTCGAGCTTTGTAGTATCCCGTTCCAGTTCTTTTAATTCCTCTGCCCTGTCTTTAAGCACCGATTGAACAATATATTCAAGAAACTCCTCTGCGAGGTCCATATTATCGTTCAAATCGTAAAAAGCGGCTTCCGGTTCAATCATCCAGAATTCGGTTAAATGTCTTCTTGTCTTCGATTTTTCGGCTCTGAAAGTAGGGCCGAATGTATAAACTTTTCCTAAAGCCATAGCTCCCGCTTCGGCGTAAAGCTGTCCGCTCTGGGTTAAATAAGCCTTTCCAAGGTCAAAATAATCCATGCTGAAGAGAGTTGATGTTCCTTCGCATGCATTGGGGGTTATAATGGGGGGATCGAACAATACAAATCCGTGATCGTCGAAAAAGTCCCTTATAGCCTTAATAACTCTCTGCCTAATTTTAAGAATAGCCACCTGCTTACGTGAACGGACCCATAAATGGCGGTGATCCATAAGGAATTCAACACCATGTTCCTTTGGTGTAATAGGATATTCTTTGGAAATAGAGATAATTTTAAGGTCGGTAACATCCATTTCGAAACCTCCGACCTGGCGCGGTTCTTCCTTAATAATTCCTTTTACTTCAAAAGAAGATTCCTGAGTGAGGGAATCGGCAAGGTTAAAAAGCTCTTCGCTTACATTTCCTTTAAAAACTACACACTGAAGAAGTCCCGTTCCATCCCGCAGAATTAAGAATTTAATTTTGCCGCTCGAACGCTTGTTATACAGCCAACCGTATAAAGTAACCTCTTTTCCAACATAATTAGCTAAATCTTTAATATAAACTGATGGTTTCATTTGTATATGGTTTTTGTTTATAAATTTTTGAATGAAATATAGTTATGAAGCCCAATAAATGCAAAAAAGATATTAAAACAGGAAAAATTATAGTTAAATATGATATCGAAGTATGAATTTATTCCTTCTGAATATTTTTCCGCTGCAATTTACGGAATTAAATTTTGCATCGAAGCGCCCTGCCGTAAACCATTTCGAAAAGGGCCTTTCTTCTTTCAAGATTCCATAATTCGATATCAATTGACATACTGCTGGTGTTAAGATAAAAATCTATATGCTTTGGTGTAATTTCAACCTTAATTTTTTTTACTTTTTTCTGGTGTGTCCTGTCGAGTGAATCGGCTACCCTTAGTATTGAAGCAAGCTTCATAACAATATTCTTCGATTTCTCCGGCAGAGCAACAAAATCGGTATGGTTAGGTTTAGGGTGGCTTTTACGGTGATATCGGGCAATATTTGCTATAATACCCACCTCATTTTCGTTAAAACCCAATAGTTCGCTGTTCATAATAATGTAATGGGAATGCCTGTGATGGTCCGAATGGGAAATATGATACCCAATGTCATGCAGTCTTCCGGCGGCTTCCAGGTATTCGCGGCACATATTATCAAGCTGATGAAGTTCCTTCATCTGGTCAAATATCTGGAGTGAAAGATTTGTAACATGGGCGCAGTGTTCATAATCAAATTTAAATATTTCGGTAAGATGCGTAATGCTTTCGAGCCTTATATTGCTCAATTTCGGATTTGCCCCTTTGCTCTCCTGCTTCTGAAGCGAATCGATTATTATTCCTTCCCTAAGTGCATATTCCGAAATTGTCATTTTTTTAAGGTTGAACTGCCTGAAAATCTGTGCAAGAATAATTATTCCTGCCGGAATGATATCTGCCCTTTTCTGGTCAAGCCCCGGAATAGCGCCCCTTTCAGAGGCGGTTTTATGTTTTAATACTTCCTCTTCAATTTCAAAAAGCTGGGCCCGGGTAAATTCAAAATTATTAAGCATTCCAGAAGAAGAGATTTCTTTTTTCTTTCTGGATTGGATCATAAGTCCGGCGGCCATTATTGTGCCCGAAGAGCCGACGGATAATTCGAAATGCTCTTTGCGTGCATATTTAGATACTGCAAATAGCTCCCCTTCAATCCATTTACGGCATTCCTTTACTCTTGAAGCAGTTACATTATAATCAGGGAAAAACTTTTGCGTAAGCCTCACGGCTCCAAGTTTAAGGCTTAATGCATAACGGTATTCCCCTTTTTCACCTAAAAGAAATTCGGTGCTTCCCCCTCCAATATCTATAACAAGCGCTTTCTTTTCAAATACCGGTACAGCCTTAAGAATACCGAGATATATTAGTCGCGCTTCCTCGTTTCCGCTTACAATTTCAATTTCAACACCGCACTCGCTCAAAGCCCTATTAATAAAATCGTTCCTGTTATGGGCTTCGCGCACGGCGCTTGTTGCAACAGCCCTTACTTTTGCCCCGTGCGAATCGGCAATACCTTTAAACCGGGCAAGTGTAATAAGCGCCCTTTGGATTGCCTCTTCCTTAATGAATTTTATATCCCCCGCGCTTCCTTCCCCCAGCCTTATAACCTCTTTTTCCCTGTCAATAATCTCGAAGTTGCCCCTCTCGTTTACCCTTACAACTATAAGGTGAAACGAATTAGTACCGATATCAATTGCCGCTAATGTTTTTTTCATTTATTCCCCTTGCCATCTAAAATGGTGCATGCGGTATCGAAAACTGAATCGATTGAAACGGATGAGATATCTGCTCCGTTTCTCATGACAAATTTATTTCTGCCAACGGGCGCCCAGTTATTTGGATTGGTAGGGCCGAAAATTGATATTTGAGGAACATCAACCGCGCCTGCAACATGCATTACCCCCGTATCGTTGGTAATAAAAAGGGACGAAGCCGAAATGAGCGATGCTAATTCGGGTATGGTTTTATTAATAAAATACCCGGCTTTACTGCCGAACTGTTTCTTTACGGCTTCAATTTCATTGGAATCGGCGCTGCTTCCGGTAAAATAGAATTTAAAAGAATATTTCTGATTCAGCCTATTAATCAGGGTAATATAATTATCAACCGGCCATCTGTTAGGGGGTTTTCCTGCCCCTATATGGAATCCTATTGCCAGTTTTGGGCTCTCTCCAAATGTATTCAAGAATTCAAGCGCCCTTTTTGTCTCCTCTGCGGTAAAAGTAACATGGGAAGTGTAATTGTTGGTTTTAATTCCCAACGGACTCAAAATATCAAGACAGAATTGCGATACATTCATTTCCGGTTTTTTGCGCCAGTCAAGTTCTACCGGAAAATTGAAAAGAAAAGAGAGTTTATTTTCCTTGCCGTCCAGCGATGCGGGGCCGATAACGCATTTTCCCCCCGCTATTCGGGCCATTAAACAGCTGGTAGAAGAAATAGATACTGTTGCCGGTACAATAACCGCATCGTACCCTTTCCTTAACGTATGCCAGAAATATTTAATATAATCCCCTTCCCAAAGCCTTTTCTTATCGAAATTGAATAATTCGTCTATATATTTATTCCCATTTACGGCGAAATAATTTTCGGGACTGGCGACCAATGTAATTCTGCAGCCCGGATAGCTTTCTTTAACAGCCCTGAAAAGGGGTATTGTGGCAAGCATATCGCCGAACTGGTTATGCTGGCGTATAATAAGTATATTCTGTGGGTTTAACGGAATTATACTCTCCTTAGTGGGTTTGCAAAAGATTCTTAGAAGAAAAATAAAAAAGGAGGAGAAAATAGTTCTGATATTCATTTAGCTTTTCTGATTTTCTTTTTTATCCGTTTTAAGGTCTTCAAACTCGGCATCAATTATATCTTCATTCTTAATCTGGAATTTTGAACCTGCGTTGCTGTTCGGCTGCGACTTCTTTTTAGGTGGTTCCGGCTCATTCATATAAAGAATAAAAAATTTAATTGCTTTATAGATTAAATAGAAGAAAAACGCATAAACAAAAAACATAAATAAACTGCCCATCCTTAGCCTCTCGTCTCCGGATTAAAATACTCGATGAATCCCCTATCCTCGCGGAATATTTGAGCATACAGCTCGTTAAAATCCTTAGGCCTGTTCACAAAATCCATCTCGGTAGTGTTCACAATCAGAAGC
>DAHYUM010000095.1 GCA_027398005.1 bacterium | reverse complement strand
TTATAGTGCAGAAGATTATTGAAGGGACCCTTAGAAAGGGGGGAAGGATTGCAGATCCGGGCGAGTTTACCAAACGCGCTTTCTTAAATGGGCGCATTGACCTATCGCAGGCCGAGGCAGTTGCAGATATTATTAATTCCAGAACAGAGGCTTCTCTTAAAGGCGCAAGAAACCAGCTGGACGGGCTCCTGTCGCGAAAAGTAAATTCACTTAAAGAATCCCTCATCGAAATTGCATCCCTGCTTGAACTGGAGCTCGACTTTGCCGAAGAGGGACTCGAATTTATTTCCCTCGCCGATATTAAAGTAAAAATTGAAAATATCATTTCGGAAATAGAAGCTCTGCTTAAGACTTATTCCTTCGGCAAAGTACTCAGGGACGGGGTGCATACTGCAATAGTGGGCAGGCCGAACGTGGGCAAATCGTCCCTGCTTAATTACCTGCTTAAAGATTCAAGGGCAATTGTAAGCGACATTCCGGGCACTACAAGGGATATAATAAAGGATGAATTTTATTATAAAGGAATTTTATTCCACCTTATCGATACCGCCGGAATAAGAATAACCGAAGATACAATAGAGAAGGAAGGGGTATTGCGCAGCCGCAACGCGGTCGCCTCGGCAGACATAATTGTTCTGCTTGGGGATGTATTAGATGGATTCCCCGAAGAGCTTTTCGAAGAGATTGAATCGATTGCCGGAGGAGATAGAATTATTAAGGTTATGAACAAGACCGACCTGAAGGAGAATGGGGAAGGGGAAAAAGATTCCCTCGGTATCTCGGCTCTTACCGGGTATGGAATAGAAAACCTGCTTGAGGCAATCTACCTTAAAGCCGCCGGCACCTCATCATTCAGCGAACACTCCATTATTGTAAGCAACATAAGGCATTATAATTCGCTGCAAAAAGCAAAAGACTCATTAGGCCGGGGCGTCGATTCACTTATTGCTTCATTGAGTAATGAGTTTATTTCATTCGAGATTAGGAACGGGGTAGCCGCCCTGAGCGAGATTATAGGAGAGGTTACTTCGGATGATATATTGAACAATATTTTTTCAAAATTCTGCATTGGCAAATAGGTTCCACGTGAAACAGGGGGAAAAGATTTTTCATTCCACCTCGAAATGTTCCACGTGAAACAGAAAGGAAATATGATAAATTTCGATATAATTGTGGCCGGCGGGGGACACGCGGGTATTGAAGCGGCCGCGGCTCCGGCCAAAATGGGTTGTTCCGTTGCCTTAATTACAATGGAAAAAGGGGCTATCGGCAGAATGTCCTGCAATCCCGCCATCGGGGGGAGCGCTAAGGGGCATCTCGTGCACGAAATAGATTCCCTTGGGGGTGTAATGGGAATCCTTGCCGATAAGACGGGAATACAGTTTAGAACCCTTAATAAATCGAAAGGGCCTGCGGTTTGGGCCGGAAGATGCCAGTCGGACAGGGATCTCTATTCCCGGGCGGCTGTTGAGGAAATGGAAAACACACCGAACCTTACCATAATTGAAGACTCCGTTACCGAAATAATAACAGAGAATAATTCTATTACCGGGGTAAGAACCAGACTGGGAAAAGAATATTCGTGCAGGGCATTTATAATCTGTTCGGGTACCTTCCTAAATGGAATAATGCACACGGGCAGGAACCAATCCACCGGGGGAAGGTTCGGAGAACCTCCCGCTACGGGACTGACCGAATCCCTTCTAAAGCATGGCTTTGTTTCAGGAAGGTTAAAGACAGGAACTCCCCCCAGAATAAAGAAAGAGTCGATTGATTTCGATGTGCTTGAAGTACAGCCGGGGGATGAAAATCTTCATCCTTTTTCTTTAAGAACCGGCCGCTCCAAATTCCCTTTTCTGCCTCAGGTTAACTGCCATATAACATATACCAACGAGGTAATACACGGCATTCTGGCAAAAGGATTTGACCAGTCCCCCCTTTTTACCGGAATAATAAAAGGGGTAGGGCCCCGCTATTGCCCCTCTATAGAGGATAAAATCGTAAGGTTCAAGGATAAGGAAAGGCATCAGCTATTCCTTGAGCCGGAGGGATTGGAAAGCGACCTTATTTACCTAAACGGGTTTTCATCTTCGCTGCCGGCGGAAATACAGTACGAGGCTTTAATAAAATTAAAGGGTTTGGAAAACGCCGTTATGGTGAGACCCGGCTATGCAATTGAATATGATTTCTTTCCCCCTTACCAGATTGACCTTACGCTTGAAACAAAGTTAATAAAAGGTTTATACTTTGCGGGACAAATTAATGGGACCTCGGGTTACGAGGAGGCCGCGGCGCAGGGATTTGTGGCGGGCATAAATGCGGCGCTTAAAATTCAAAAGCGTCCCGAGTTTGTTTTGAAGAGAAGCGAAGCCTATATAGGTGTTTTGATAGACGACCTTGTGGGCAAATCCACCGAAGAGCCTTACAGGATGTTTACATCAAGGGCCGAGTACCGGCTTATTCTAAGGCAGGATAACGCAGACCGGAGACTTCTTAAATACGGATATGAGTTCGGGCTCATTCCGGAGGAAATGTATAAAGAGCTTAACGGCAGGGAAGCGTTAATTAACGAAGGAAAAAATTTCTTCAAGAATACGCGCTTCAAACCGGACCAGTTTAACAAATACTTAAGCGGTATGAATCTCTCACTGCTCGATAATTCCGAGACGATTGATAAACTTGTAAAACGCCCCGAGCTTTCTTTAAAAGAGCTGCTGCTTCAGATAAACGGGGATGAGCACCCGATTGTTAAAACCATTCTTGATGATGAAACGGCTCTGGAACAGCTTGAGATTGAAACCAAATACGAGGGCTATATTATGAGGCAGTACGAGCTGATTGAGAAAATGGAAAAGCTTGAGAATACCCTTATTCCTTTAAGTTTTGATTATACGAACTTAAACACCATTTCAAAGGAAGGGAGGGAAAAGTTAAACCGCGTAAAACCCCGTTCAATAGGGCAGGCGGCAAGAATTTCGGGAGGTACTCCTTCAGATATTTCCGTTTTGTTAGTATATTTGAAAAACTAATTTTCTGAGGGTTGTTGTTGAATAATCAAGAACAGTATCTCCGCGAATTAAAACAGCTTTTCTGGGAAAATAACATAAATCCCGATATTAATCAGATTGAGCGGCTTGCTCATTTTTCATCCCTGATTGTAGAGAAAAACCAGGCTGTAAACTTAATATCAAGAAAAGACGCCGCAAAGGTGGTTGAAAACCATGTATTCATCTCGGCTCTTCTAAGCGAGTATCTTCCCGAGAGAGCAAGCAGGTTTATCGATATCGGTACCGGAGGAGGTTTTCCCGGCATTCCGCTCGGCGTTGTGCGCCCTTTACTTAAAGGCGTTCTTGTTGATTCGACCGCAAAGAAAATTGACGCGGTTAAGGATTTTATTTCAAAACTGAGACTTACAAACCTGACTGCCGAAAACATGAGGGTCGAAAGCGAAGAGTTCAAGCAGAAGTATGCCGGTTCGTTCGACCTTGTTGTAAGCCGCGCTACCGTTCCATTAATTATTTTAATTCGTTACGCGCTTCCCCTCATTAAGCAGAAGGCTTTTCTCCTTTCGATGAAAGGGGGGGACCTTGCAGATGAATTTAAGGAAGCCGAACTTAAATACAAAGCTTACATTAAAAAATCTACCGTGTTCGATCTTTCATATAAGCCTTCAAACATTAGGAATGAAAAAGGGAAAAAAGTAATTCTTTTGGAATTGAACAAGTGACGAACAATCCGGCGGCGGAATTTTCCTCTTCTGACAAAGAGTTTTTTTTACGTTACAAACCTGAACGTGATGTATTGTTCGTACTTGGCGCCGGCGCTTCGCACCCCGACGGCGTGCCCCTTCAGAAACATATTCTCCCTTCAATACTTTCAACCGATAGAAAAGAAATTGCCGAATCGGAAATAGGAAAGGAATTCACCAAATTTTTCTATTCAAATTTTAAGTCAAGCCCCACCTCTTTCCCCGAGCTTGAAGCGGTTTTCGGTTTCCTCGATTATTTCATTCAGCAGAACGAAAGCCTTAACCAGACCTACTCGGTAGCAAAAATAAGACAGATAAAAGAATACCTTATTAAGCTTATCCATTATATAATAGACTTCCAGGTTGAAGAGCGAAGCCGCTATTACCATCTATTCTGGGAATCGGTTCACCGCCTTAACAGGAACACCTCTTTTATTACACTTAACTACGATACATTAATGGAACAGGCTTTCGAATTCCTCTTTAAGAAATCGTGCTACATCGATTACTGCATCAACTTTATGAACTACGAAAAGAGCGACAAGTTCAAACCTTTCAACTACTGGATAAATCCGCGCGAGCCGGTATCCCTTAAAGATGGGGAAGAGGCTGTTTCGTACAAACTTATAAAGGTGCACGGAAGCCTTAACTGGAAATACTGCAACTGCTGCAACCAGACCCTTCTTACGCCGTGGGACCGATCAATAGACCTTAACGAGGGAAAGTTTGTTGGCTATACGTACCCCGATAACCAGATGTATGAATATAAATGCCCTCTTGACGGAACAGAATTCCAGACCCTTATTATGCCCCCTTCTTTTGTTAAGCCTTTGTACCAGCTTGTAATTTCGCAGCTGCTTAACGAGGCTTCGAAAGAAATCAGGATTGCCAAAAGAATTGTGTTTGTCGGTTATTCCCTTTCTAACGCCGATATACATATCAAGGCTATTTTCAAGAAAAACCTGCAGAAGGATACCGAGGTAATTGTAGTTAACCCGCGCAAAAAAGAGGGACTTGAACTTAACTACCGGGCACTTGCCCCTAACGCCGAATTCATTTTCTGTACTTTTGAAGATATGGTGCAGGATGAGCAGCTGATGAAAAGACTGCTCACAAAATAACCAATCATTATTTTTAGATATTTTATCCTATTAATTTGACTTTCAGCCATAAATAAAATAATTTATTCAGAACTTTTTTTCCGATTATGTGGTTTAAGGAATAAAAACAGAAAGATCTTTACAATGGGCAAATATATTAAGAACACCGAAAAATCAATTCAGAAGTACCGTTTTTTAGTTCAGGGAGTATTTGCGCTTTTATGCCTCTGGATAGGGGTAGAGTTTTATTATTTTATGCAGTTTTTAAATTCAAGCGGCGCGGCGGAATATTACAGCCGTCCCCCCGGAGTTGAGGGCTTCCTCCCGATAAGCTCTATGATGAGCGTATATTATTTTCTTTTAACCGGAGAGATACACCGGGCGCACCCGGCCGGATTTTTCATTTTCGTTGCCATCGTGTCTGTCTCATTCGTATTCGGAAAGGCATTCTGCAGCTGGCTCTGCCCTATTGGATTCATCTCAGAGGCAGTGGGCGATTTCGGCGAGAAACTTTATAAGAAAGTATTAAAAAGGATTCCCCATCTTCCTAAATGGATAGACCGCCTGCTTAGAAGTTTGAAATATATCCTCCTCGCGTTTTTTGTTTACGCAATATTCTTTGCCATGAGCTCGGTAGCGCTGAAATACTTTCTTGATACCCCCTACAATATTATGGCCGATGTGAAGATGTACAAATTCTTCGCAGAAATTTCACAGTTCGCGCTGATTGTAATTGCGGCTTTATTCGTCCTTTCAATTTTCATACGCAATTTCTGGTGCCGCTATCTTTGTCCCTACGGCGCCCTTCTCGGCCTTACCGGATTTTTGAGTCCATTTAAAATAACCCGCAATACTCAAAGCTGTATAGACTGCGGCCTTTGCGCCAAAGCATGCCCCTCCTTAATAAAAGTTGATAAGCTTGAAAAAGTATTATCCGATGAATGCACCTCGTGCCTTAACTGCGTGGATGTATGCCCCGTTGCCGATACCCTTGAATATAAATTTATGGGAAAGAAGACTTTCAATAAAAAATTCTTAGCTTTAGGGGTAGTTCTTATTTTTGTTATAATAACAGGAATTGGAATGATAACCGGCAATTGGAAAAATAACGTCTCCAAAGAAACCTACTTAGAGTATTACAAACATATAGATGCCTTAGGCCATCCAACCAGTAATTCACAGATAGAAGAAATGAATAAAATTTCAAGCAGGAGAGAAGCCGATGCAGCCGGATCAGAAAAGGAGGGGGCTAAGTAATTTTTTCAGATGGTTCATTCCCCCCGATAATTGGAAATTTCCGGTAATAATTCTTTTAGGAATTATTACCGGCTTAGGCATATTCATTCTAAAAATATCCAACGCCCCTTCGTACCTTTCGGACGATTCGAAAGCGTGCATTAATTGCCATATTATGAGGCCCCAGTTTGCAACCTGGGAACGGGGAAGCCACGGCAGGGGAACAACCTGCAACGACTGCCACGTTCCGCACGATAACTTTATTGACAAATATTATTTCAAGGCCAAGGATGGACTAAGGCACGCGGCTATGTTTACGCTCCGCCTCGAACCGCAGGTAATTCAAATAGGCGACGCGGGGAAAGCCGCCGTCCAGTCCAACTGCATTCGATGCCACAGCAATGTAATTCATCCAATTTCCCTTAGGGCTATAAGCGCAAAAGGGATAACAGACGATTCGGATATTTACTGCTGGCACTGCCACAGGGAAGTGCCCCACGGAAGGGTAAACAGCCTTTCATCAACCCCATACGCCGTGGTGCCCGACCTTTCTACTGCCGTGCCCGAATGGATTACAAAGAAAATTGACAATAATTCAAAATAGAAAGCTGAGAGGGAAAAATGAAACCAATCAAAGAAATATTAAAAGAGAAGCCCTGGATGGGATGGGTCTTCTTTTTAGGAACAGTTGTAATTGTATTTTTGCTCGGATTGTTTGCTTCGTCTATAATTGAAAGGAAGAATGAATCGTTTACCCTGCAGATGGTAAAGCCTCTTGCAGAATGGGAGCCGAGGAATGAGGTTTGGGGGGAAAATTTTCCTCGCGAGTTTGAATCCTACAAACAAATGAGCGATACAACATTTAAAAGCAAATATGCCGGCTCTGCAAAGGTGGATTACCTTAAGGATTCTCCCGAGCTTGTGGTCCTTTGGGCAGGATATGCTTTTTCGAAAGAATATAACCAGGCGAGAGGGCATTATTATGCTATCCAGGATATTAGGAATATCCTGAGAACGGGAGGAAATGAAGACAGCCCCCAGCCCGCCACATGCTGGACCTGCAAAAGCACCGATGTTCCGAGAGTAATGAATAAAGTAGGCATTGCCGATTTTTACAAGGGAAAATGGAAAGAACTCGGCTCTGAGATTGTTAACCCGATTGGATGCCAGGACTGCCACGACCCGAAGACAATGAATTTGAGAATTACACGTCCGGCCCTAATTGAAGCTTTACAGCGCCGGGGAACAGATGTTAATAATTTAACGCGCCAGCAGATGCGCTCGCTTGTATGCGCCCAATGCCACGTTGAATATTATTTTAAAGGCGACGGCAAATATCTTACATTCCCGTGGGATAAAGGATTCAGCGTTGAACAGATGGAGCAATATTACGACGAAGCCAACTTTACCGATTGGACACACGCCTTAAGCCGTGCGCCCATGCTTAAAGCACAGCACCCTGATTATGAACTCTATTCCACAGGCATTCACGCCGAAAGAAATGTTTCGTGCGCCGACTGCCATATGCCATACCGTTCCGAAGGGGGAGTTAAATTTACCGACCACCATATTCAAAGTCCCCTAAACAATGTAGAGAACTCTTGCCAGGTATGCCACAGGGAAAAGACCGATAAATTAATTAAAACCGTTTACGCACAGCAGGATAAGATTCAGGAATTAAAAAGGCTTGCCGAAAAAGCCCTTGCCGCGGCGCATATAGAGGCTAAAATTGCATGGGACAATAAGGCTACAGAGGAAGAAATGAAGCCGGTGCTTTTACTTCTTCGCCACGCGCAATGGAGATGGGACTGGATGGCCGCATCCAACGGAATGGGATTCCATTCACCGGTAGAAGCCATGCGGGTGCTTGGCACCTCAATCCAGAAAGCCGAAGAAGCCAGAAGGACACTTGCAACCATATTAATTAAACACAATGTAAAATATCCTGTTCAGCTGCCTGATATTTCCACCAAAGAAAAGGCACAGAAATTCATCGGCTTAAATATGGATGCGCTTAGGAAAGACAAAGCCGACTTTTTAAATACCACCGTGCCCGAATGGGATAAAAAAGCAAAAGAGAGACAGGGAACGCTTTACAAATATTAGGCATTTAACCCCTTTTAATTTTTCAATTATAAATCCCTGGTATAATTGCCGGGGATTTTTATATTCCTCCGCTTGCAAAAAACCGCCGGCACTCTTAAGTTTAATTTAAAAACATAAGAGCCTTATGAAAAAATTATTTTTTATCCTATTCCCCATTTTATCCCTCATTTTAATTTCATGCGGTGGAAACAGCATTGAAGTAAAACCGTTCGATTCAGTATTCGAACAGGTTGCCTATCACCCGGTAAAATATGACACCCCCATACCCGACCATATAATTGACGCAGAAGCCTATAAGGATTCCCTCTTTATATTTACAACCCACGAGGGGGCTTCCCTTTTTAAGATGGACGTAAAAACGGGAAAAATTACCCGCCTTTCCAAAAACGGCAAAGGGGAGGGGGAATATCAGTCCCCGTTTGCCCTGCAGGTTGAAAAGAACCTGATTTATTTCAATGATATTCTCGATAACCGACTGCAGGCAATAGATTTCAACGGCAAGTTCGTAAAGAGCTACAAAATAAGAAGGTTCGTAATGTCCCTCCGTTTTTACTGCGATAATAACGGGCTTGTTTACCTTAACAACGGAGGATACGGATTTGATAATTACCTGGCGCGCAGCGACGACAAAACCTATTTTAAGGTACCCCTAAAATTCAGGGATTACCATGCTGTCAAAGCACCAATAAAGATATTTGAATATGAAGGGACAATTTATTTCGCCAGTCCGTTTGAATATAAAATATTTACACTAAACCCGGCAACCGGCGCAGAAGGGTTTATTGAGCTTAAAGGGATAAAGGACATGTTCGACTGGAGCCGTTTTGAAGGAAACAGCATCAGTTTCGACGATGTAAGAAGCATAGAAACCGCACAATGGATGAGCAAGCCGGTACGATTTGAAAAACTGATTTTAAACGGAAAACTCTATTTTCTTTTTACCGTAGCCAACCTTAAGGATGAAGAAACCACCTATCTTTTCGATTCTGCCGGAAAGGGAATAACGGCTTTCAGCGCAAAAGACAATATAATGTTCGGTTCGTACAATAATAAGATATTCTTTTACGAAACCGACAGCACCGCAAAAACGCTTAAGGGCTTTACAGAGTATAAACTGCGGGATGGCATAATTAAATAGCCTTCTGGTTTGTTTATATCCCTTAGCCGGTTCTTAAACTTTCTTAATCTTTAAAAGAGGGTTAATAACGCTATTCAAAATTTACTTATCTTTGCGCTGAATTTTATTGGAGATAAGATGGAAACAGACGTTATTAAAGACTTTTTGAAGAATATTGAGATTTTTAAGGATTTAACGGAGAAAGAAAGGGAAGAGCTTGCGGCCGAATTTGAACCGATGCACTACGAAAAGAGCGCTCTTCTCTTTGTTGAAAACACACCGCGCAGAAACCTGTTTGTAATTATCGACGGAGAAGTTGAGCTGTTCAAGAAAACCCCCTTCGGCGAAGAAAAGAGATTATCCTTCTTTAACCGGTTTGATTTTATTGGAGAAGGGGCACTGTTGGATGATTCCCCCCACACCACAAACGCGCGCGCCGCTTTAAATACCTCGGCATTACTGCTAAGCCGCGACCGGTTTACAAATCTGCTTCAGGAAAAGAGCGGAGTTGCAATTAAGATATTCTCGCGCATTGCAAAAATTATTTCGCGCAGAATGCAGGCTGCAAACACCCGCTCGGTAACCCTTACAGCACAGTACCAGTCCGGCAGAACCCGGATGGAACACGACCTTCTTGGGGACCGCGAAGTGCCATACGAATTTTATTACGGGGTGCAGACTTTACGCGGACTTGAAAACTTTAACATAAGCGGAGTAACACTCTCCTTCTATCCGGTATTAGTTGAAGCACTTGCGATGGTTAAAATGGCCGCCGCAAAAGCCAATTACGATTTAGGGCTCCTTTCAAAACCGGTTGCCGACGCAATTATAAACTCGTGCGCCGAAATTATGAACGGAAAGCTTCACACCCACTTTGTAATAGATATGATTCAGGGGGGGGCGGGCACATCAACAAATATGAACGCCAACGAAGTGATTGCCAACCGCGCTTTGGAACTGCTCGGCTACGATAAAGGGGACTATAAATACTGCCATCCCAACAATCATGTAAACCTTTCCCAGTCCACCAACGACGCTTACCCGACTTCGGTAAAGATTGCGATTATCAACAGCAACAAAAAACTGATAGAGGTATTAAAATCGCTAATCGATTCATTCCGCAATAAGGCAAATGAATTTAAGCATGTAATTAAAATGGGAAGGACCCAGCTTCAGGATGCGGTGCCCATGACCCTAGGGCAGGAATTTGAAGCCTACGCGGTAATGCTCGGCGAAGAGATTCAGCGCCTGGAGCAGAACGTACAGCTCTTTCTTGAAGTTAACATGGGGGCTACCGCTATAGGAACAGGAATTAATGCCGATCCCGATTATTCCGATAAGTGCATTGCGCACCTAAAGGAT
>DAHYUM010000094.1 GCA_027398005.1 bacterium | reverse complement strand
GCTTTCGTATCTCTGCCGATTTTTCCCCTTTAGAGGCCGAGGAGAGTTCCTTAAACTTAACTGCTGGAACTTCTATATGAATATCAATTCTATCGAGCAGCGGGCCTGAAATCCTTGACATATATTTCTGTATCTGAATCTGGTTGCATGTGCATTTCTTTTCGGGGTCAGTATAAAAGCCGCAGGGGCATGGGTTCATTGCGGCGGCAAGCATAAAATTCGCAGGGAATTCAAGCGTCATTTTGGAACGGCTTATAGTAACGCGGGAATCTTCAAGCGGCTGGCGCAGTACTTCCAGCACATTCTTTTTGAATTCAGGCAGTTCATCAAGGAATAAAACACCATGATGCGAGAAGGATACTTCTCCGGGGCGGGGGAACGAGCCTCCTCCTATAAGTGCCGCGTCGGAAACTGTATGGTGGGGGCTCCTGAAAGGCCGCTCCGTTATTAAAGCTTTATTCTTTTGCAGTATTCCGGCAACGGAATGGATTTTAGTGGTTTCAAGCGCTTCGTCGAAAGTGAGCGGGGGAAGAATTGTAGGAATTCGTTTTGCCAGCATCGTCTTGCCCGAACCGGGGGGACCAATCATTAAGATATTATGCCCCCCTGCGGCGGCAATTTCCAAAGCTCTTTTTACATTCTCCTGCCCTTTAACATCAGCAAAATCGAGATGATAGATATTCACTTCCGAAAAGATTTCATTAATATCGGTGTGAATTGTCTCAAACTCCTTTTCCCCCTTAAGGAGATCGATAACCTCATTCAGGTTATTAAGGGCATAAACATCAATGCCTTCAACAATCGAAGCTTCCTTTGCCGAATCGGCAGGAAGGATTATTTTTTTGTACCCTTCTTTCTTAGCTTCGAATGCGATTGGAAGCGCACCTTTAACCTTGCGCAGAGAACCATCAAGCGATAATTCCCCCAGCAGAACAAACTCGTTAAGGGCGGGGCATTCAATTTTTTCCGATGCGTTCAGCACTCCTATAGCCACAGCAAGGTCGAACGCGCTCCCCTCTTTTTTGATATCGGCCGGGGCAAGGTTAACCGTAATTTTCCTTAGAGGAAATTCATATCCGGAATTTTTAACCGCCGCCATTACACGGTCACGGCTTTCCTTAACGGCATTATCGGGCAGACCGACTATTGCGAAAGCCGGCACATTCTTATCGGAATGTGTTTCAACCTCAATAATAAAGGCGTCAATTCCGTAAGTAGCGCTTGAGAATACTTTAGAGAACATCCTTCTATTTTGTTAAAATCATTTTCTTAACAATTGAAGCGGATGGAGTTTTAATTTCGTATAAATAAATTCCCGATGGAAGCGAGGAGCCGTCGAATGTGAACGAATGCACCCCTTTGCTTAGGGTACCCTCATAAATTGTTTGAATCGTCTTTCCCACCAGGTCGTAAACATTAATTACAGCATCGCCGGCCGAAGGCATTTCTACGGTAAATGAGGTTGTAGGGTTAAATGGATTTGGATAATTCTGCCCCACTTTAATAACTTCTTTTTTTGCGCTCTGGCCTACTTTAATGCTCGATGAATAAATTTCCGATGCGTCGTAATTTATCTGCTTTACCCGGTAGTAAATTACGGTGGCCCCTTCATCCCTTCTATCGGAGAAATAATAAACTTTACCCGGGTCTTCATCGGCAGTAGTCTTATAAACTTCCGAAAATCCGGTTCCGTCTTTCGATTTTTCGACTACAAAATTCTTCGGTTTCTGGTTATCGCTGCTGGACCACTCTATTGTGCATAAGTTGGTGAATACGGTTACATTTATTTCAGGTGCCCTCGATATTATTGGAGCATCAGCCTGAACATATCGTATACGCGATGCATCTGCAGTTCTTACGGCTCCATTTTCTCCGGGTACCGAATCTTCATTAAATAAATTCTGATATAAAAGCTCCGACTTTTCGGGATAATAGAAAGAATACTGCCTGTTGGCAATGCATTCGTTTATGTCATCCTGAAAATTCCATATCCTCAGCTGTTTAAGGTACAGGTAGGAATCGGGCGAATCGTTATGAAGAACAAGTTTAATCTCCTCTTCGTTTATGCTCCTCTTAATTGAATTTTCATATATGAGCCTGCCGTTGCAGAGGAATTTTATTTTATCACCTGTAAAAAAGACTATCATGTGGTACCAAGAATTTCTGCTGAGGCTGAATGAGGAATAGAAGGTCCTGGAAAAATCGTTCAGATAAATAAAGCCGTTATCGTTCAGGCCTGCCGAAAATATTTCTTCGCTTGTACTTACCGCATTTACGCTGAAAAATTCCGAGTTAACATCATTCATTTTAATCCAGAATTCCGCAAGCAGATTTCCATTGTGCCCCGGCGGTTCGGTATTTAGGATAAAAAATGCTCCTTCCTGTAAAAGGGCGCACCGCCCCGCGGCTGCCTGCGGTTTATAGAATTTAATATCAACCGGCTGAATTTGAGCGCTTCTACCTAAAGAGGTTACAGTACCGGCAACTTTCCCCTTTTTCCAATACTCTATCGCAAAATCTGCATGAATATTATCCCCGTAAACAGGCATTGTTCTGAATTTGAATCTGAAAACATTGCCGAAATCGTATGCCGGATCTTTTGCTTGAAGATTTATTTTAATTGCGTGCTCATAATCCCTGAATGTGCAATCGACCCAGCCGGGGTGCTGGGAATTAAATGAGTTGTAAATGGATACATCCTGGAACGAAATTTCACTTTCGGGAAGTATATAAAGGTTAATTTCATCGTAGCCTGTTGAGGGGAATTTGACCAAAGCGAACCATTCGAACGTTTTACCGTACGGAATGAATTGGGGCGAGTCTGCGGAAAAGAAAATACTCTTATTCTGCCCTTCTATTAAAAGAGGGACAAAAATTACTAATGCCCAAATAAGGCGTTTCATTTTTTCCTAAAGAGATTTTTCCTGAATTAACTTAATTAAAGTTTATCTTAAAAGCCACAGGATTTTTATTATTTAATCTTGGAATTTAATACCTGCAAAGCTTTTTCGAGGTATTCGTCGCGCCTTTCTTTAATTCCTTTAATGGTTCTAATTACAGGATAATCAGGTTTAATGCCGATTAGGTGATGCTGCGATAAATCGTGCTTAAGAACTTTCATTCCGGTAAATGATGCCGTATATCCCCCCGGCAAGGGAAATGTGTTGCTGTTTCCGTTGGTTCCGGCTGTTGCCGAACCAACTATATTGCCAAGCTTATAATTTTCTACAATTCCCATAAAAGTTTCCATATGGCTTATATCGAAACTATCGGTAATAAATACTTTATATCCCGCTAAACCGCCCCCCTGCGATGCAGCCGTCCACCTTGTTTCGGCAAAAGATAACCCGCGTCTATCGGGATAAACAATCTCCGGATAATTCCATCTGGCCGATTGAAGATCGAAATCGGTCAGCTTCCATAAAATATCGGACCAAATATTAATTCTCGTTTTGCCATTTCGCGGCTTTGCCGAAAATCTTAAATCAAAAATTATCCCTTTAGCCTTTTTCAATTCGGGCAATACACTGTTGAATTCCTCCTTATCGGCGTAATTGACATTAATGTAATAAATGCCGTTTCCCAGTTTTTCAATTGGCGAATGGTCATATTCCTGAATCCATTGAGAGGAAATTCTTCCAACTGTAATCTCCCTATCGGAATCCCCGTCATTAAAAAGGAGTTTAACCTTATTATTTTCAAAAGAAGAACCGATATCCAAAAGCGCCAAAGGGGTAATTGAATGGGGAGAGCCCGGTATAAGCTCTTCGGTAATTTTAAGCTCGGCATCCGCCGGTTTGCCGTCTATGCTAAGAAGCTGCCAGACCGGTTTAATTTCATCCGCAACCGATGCAGTTACAATAATTTTTCCGTCAACAATATCCATTCTGAATGGGAGTTTGTATTCTTTAATTCCCAGGCTGGATACATAAGCATGCCCGTCTTTCAGCTTCGAAGCCATCCGGCGGAGCGTTAAAAGGAATTCAGTGCCGGTAGAATCTGCAATAGCCTCGGCAAGCGATTGTTTAAGCACTTTATTCCAATCTACATTTACTATATCGAAATAAGGATAGAAATGCTGATAAATATTCCAGGCAATTATAATATCGGCAAGCCTTATACTTAAATCGTTTCCTGTCAATCGGTCCAACTCTATTTTCGAAATTCTTTCTTTAAGGGGCGCCAGAGGATAATTTAAGTTCTTGCCCAGCGTGCCGGCCGAATCGCAGTAAAGAGTTAAAGGCATTGTGCAGTAAATCTTTTCTCCAAGCGAAATTAAAGCATCATCCCCCGAAGCGGGAAATTTTTTGAATAACTTTGTGTGCCTCGGTTTCCGGTTAATTTCTTTTATATCCGCATTCTCATTTCCGGCGGCCACCTTCCCTTTTCTGAATACCCTGTAGCTGCGGTAAGTGTTGGATGAAGGCGAAAGCCAAACACCGTAATGCTGCCAGGCAATAACATCGAGACCGGTGGTATCTCTTCTATAATGTACTTCTTTTGGGTTTATTTCATTTTCACGGCTGAATATATTCATGGTTGGGGCAACAGGAAGAAAAAGGCTTTTAAGAGTATCTTTGAGTTCTTCGCCGGTATGGCATTTAATTACCACTTCAACACCTGCTACGGCGAATTTATCCCAGTCAAGATTTGCCGCCTCATCCGAAGGATGAAAAAACCGCACATAACCGTAAAGCCTGGCAAATGCCTTAAGATTATTTAACTCCCTTTCGCTGCCGTTCTGACCGAAATGGACTGTAAATGGGGAAATAATAAGGAAGAACAATACAATCTTTACGGTATTGTAACGGCCGGCCATAGCTTTTCCCCATGTTTATATTTTAATCATTTGCATTTAAATTACAATATATTCATCGTTCGGCTTTATTGCAATTAATCGGGAGATAATAAGGGCGTTTTTTTACCCTCTCTTTTTTTCAGGTTTTATTGACCGGGGGGGAATTCCATTAAACTTATGGTAATTTAAAATTGTCTATATTTAAGCATTAAGCATAATAATCTGAGGAACAATGGACATAACAAAAATTTATATAAGCTTATATAAGCTTAAAAAATGTCTTCTCTGGCAGTTCAGGGGAATAAACATTATGGCCACCATAATTATTATGCTTCTGCTGGCGCTTAATATATTCCAGCAGCTTTACTACCCACGTATAATTGAGCAGGATAGAGCCGCATACGATAGGCATATTGAATATCTCCGGTTTACTTTTGATAATGTAACTAACGGCATGGAAGACCTTCAGCAGAAAGTTGAAGACTATAACGCTAACGACTGGAAAGAAAACATTTCGCAAATAAGGCTTTTAATGGATGCTCTGGATGTTAAAATCTCTTACTTTTCCTCATCTATAAATAATTATTACTCACCCGGCAGGGCTAAGAAACAGAGGCTCATTTTCTGATATTGATTCTACAAGCTTATTCATAAAAAAAAAAGACGCTTACAACAAGCGTCTTTTTTTTTATAATCTTTTATCTGAATCCGTTATTTGAAATTGCGTAGGAACTCGAGCCGGTCTTTAAGGTTATCAATAGGCACAAGCAATTTATCTTTGCCGTAAATTGCATCGCTTCGTTTGGAAAAGACCAGTTCGTAATCCTTGCTCATTACAATAGCTTCTTCGGGGCATACTTCCTCGCAGAATCCGCAGAATATACAGCGGAGCATATTAATCTCAAATTTAACCGGGTAGCGTTCCTTTTCGTTTTCTGTTTCCGATGCCTGCACTTCAATTGCCAGCGCCGGGCATACCCTTGCGCACAGGCCGCATGCAACGCATCTTTCTGCGTTCCCCTTATCCTCTACCAGTACAGGCCTGCCCCTGTATGATGCCGGGGGCGTGAATTTCTGTTCGGGATACTGAAGAGTTACATTCGGCCTGAACATGTTTGTAAGAGTAAGCTTTAACCCTTTTACTATTTCGGGGAGATATATTCTCTGTAAAAATGTAAGATCTTTTTTTCTTTTCATACCGGACATACTTTAATCCCTTAGATTTTAAATACCATAATTAAAACAGCAACCCAAATAATATTCAGTAAAGCGAGCGGGAACATAACTTTCCACCCGAGGTTCATCAACTGGTCGTAACGGAAACGGGGAAGCGACCATCTTACCCATATAAAGAAGAAAAGCAGTAAAGCAATTTTTATCATGAATGCGCCTACCTGCATTGCAACAGCCCATCCCCCCTGAATGTGGAAAATATCCACAAGAGGGTTCTGCCAGCCGCCAAGATAGAGAGTGGTTATTAAAGCGCTCGATATTATCATATTGGCGTATTCGGCAAGAAAGAAACCGGCAAATTTCATACTGCTGTATTCGGTATGATATCCGCCTACAAGTTCCGGCTCAGCTTCGGGTAAATCGAATGGCAGCCTGTTTGTTTCGGCAAATGATGAAACCAGGAATGTAATAAACCCTATTGGCTGTATTATTGCGTTCCACATCCATCCGTGCTGGGCTTCAACTATCTTAACGGGACTCAATGACTCTGCAAGCAATATAACGCCGCCAACCGAAAATCCCATTGATACTTCGTATGATATCATCTGAGCCGAAGAACGGATGCCCCCTAAAAGAGAATATTTACTCCCCGAAGACCATCCCGCAAATGTAATTCCGTATACCGCAATTGAAGTGAATGCCAGCACATAAAGAATACCTATGTTAACATCGGCTACCACAAGATTAATTTTATAGCCGAAAAGCTCCACTTCGGGGCCGAACGGAATTACCGCATAAGTTGAAAACGCCACCAGAAGAGCTATAAAAGGGGCCAATGTATGAAGCGGCTTATTAGAAGCCTCCGGCACAATATCCTCTTTCAGAAGCAGTTTAAATACGTCTGCAAAGGGCTGAAGAAGACCGTTCCATCCTACACGGTTGGGTCCTACGCGGTTCTGCGCCCACGAGGCGATTTTTCTTTCGAAGTACACCGAATATGCAACTGAAAGAAGGAACACGCTGAGTATCGCTACAATTTTAATAAGGGTTATTACTACTATTTCCATAATACTCATTAGAAAACTCCTTTATACATTAACTGCAATCTTTTCGCTTTTTAATTTCAATCCTTCGCTTCCTATCTTATCGTAGTCTGTTCCGGCAAATTCTTTAATTGCGCCGGACATTTCATCGAACACATTTTCCGCCATTTCATACTTGAATTTCATACCGAGCTGTTCCCCTATCTGGGTTATTATTCTCCAGGTCGGTTTTGCGTCTTTTTTCTCTCCCTGCATCCAACGGTCGAACTTTGTACCGAATTTATCCCACTTCGACATTTCCATTCCGTCCAAAGCTCGGTCCATTTCAGCCGTTGCCACTGCAGGCCTAATTCTCTGAACAACCCCCGCAAAGTTTACAAATGTTCCGTTCTTTTCGGCGAATGTTGATGCCGGGAATACAATATCGGCGCTTAAAGTGGTCTTGTTCCTATTAGATGAATTTACAATAAGAAGCTCAAGATTGGCAAATGCCTTTTCATCTGCGCCGGCAATAGAATAGAGGTCATCTTCAATAATATAAACGGCTTTTATTTTTTTCTGCCTTATTCCGTCTACAAGCTGGTTTAAGCTGAATCCGTTGTAATTGGGCCTTATGCCTGCCAGTGCGGCTCCCGTTAAATTGGGGGTCTTGTCTTCGCGGATAAGTATATCATCGCAGTCCCCTTCAACAGAGTGCTGGATAATTGAAATATTCTGAACCCCGAGTGCTTTTGCAAGTTTGGCCATCAGGTAATTATCTTCGTTGGTTGCGTATGGCGAACCGATAAATGCAATTTCGTGCGGTTTGAATTTTTTAAGCGATACGGCCGCAGTTTTAATTCCTTCTTCCCATGTTACCGGCTGAAGGAATCCTTCTTTGCGCACCTGGACAGAATCGATACGGTCTTCGGCATTAACAAACTTGAATGAATTAATCCTTCCGTTATCGCACATCCAGTCCGCATTTACCTGCTCGTTATTGCGCGGCGTTAAACGCATAATTTTATTGTTTCTTACCCATATATCTATATTGCATCCGCGTGAACATCCTGTGCATATCGATTTTGTAGCAGACATTTCCCAAACGCGAGATTTAAACCGGAAATCCTTGTTGGTTAAAGCGCCAACGGGACAAATATCAACCGTATTCATGGAATAAGGGTTATCAAAACTTTCACCGGGGAAAGTAGAAATGGTAACCCTGTCCCCCCTTTTGGTAAAGGTAAGCTGGTTAGCGCCGGCAATCTCACTCGAAAAGCGGATACATCTGGAACAGGAGATACAGCGTTCGGCATCGAACATAATGCGGGGGCCTATTTCAGTCCTTTTTATATTATGCGCTTTTTCCTCAACAAACCGGCTTTCGCCAACACTGTGAGAATATGCGTAATCCTGCAGTTTACATTCCCCCGCTTCATCGCAAATCGGGCAATCGAGAGGATGATTGATTAAAATAAATTCCATAACCGCGCGGCGTGCCGAGAGTGTTTTTTCGGAACGTGTATTAACCACCATTCCGTCGGCGGCTAAAGTAGCGCACGAGATTACGAGTTTAGGCATTTTTTCTACTTCAACAAGGCACACACGGCAGTTGCCCGATACGGATAATTTAGGGTGCCAGCAGAAATGAGGTATATCAATACCGTTTTCGCGCGCGGCTTCAATTATCGTCTGCCCCTGTTTGAATTCTATCTCTTTCGAATCGATGATAATTTTTGGCATAATTTCCCTTTTTATGCGACTGAATGAAGTAATAAGTTCTTAGAGCTTATTACTACTTTTTTATATGTGTTGTTATCCAGAAACTGATTGGCAAGTTCGAGAATTTCTTCCCTTGTCACCGCTTCAATTTCTTTTATTGTCTCTTCTACTGTTTTAACTTTATTATAATAAATAAGCGATTGTGCGTTCCTTATCATTCGGTTTGTTGTATTCTCAAGGCTCATTATAATATTGCCTTTAAGAAAATTCTTGGCTCTCTCCAGTTCTTCATCCGAAATCTTTTTACCCTTCAGTTTCCTGAACTCGTTAAGGACAAGGCTTTCGGCTTTATGCGCCGATTTCTCGTTTGTAGAGAAATAAACCCCTAAAGTGGAAACATCGTAAAATGAATTTAAGAAACTATTAATCTGATATGCAATACCGTTCTTTTCCCTTACCGTCTGGAATAAACGCGAACTGCTCCCTTCACCAAGTATATGCGAAAGAACGCTTACTTTGGTCCTCATTTTATCCTTATATCCGGGTGCGGTTCTTCCCATAATTATATGGGCTTGCTGTATATTCTTATAAACATATAAGTCATCATTTACCGAACCGGTACAGATATTCCTCTTGTAATCGCTAAGTCCGAAATTATATTTTATATATTTTTTCGTGAATTTCACTATTTCATCATGGTCAACTTTACCCGAAGCGGCAACCATAAAATTGTTGAACTTATATCTTTCGTTAATGTAACGGAAAAGGTCTTTCTGCCTGAAGTTCTTAAGGTTCTTTTCGGTGCCGATAATCGTGTATCCGAGCGGGTCATCTGGGAAAATATTTGTTTCGAATTTATCGAAAATCAGTTCCTCGGGGGAATCTTCAATATCGTTGAGCTCATCAATTACAACCCCGGCCTCTTTAATAATTTCGGAAGGCTTAAAGACCGAATTCTGCACCATATCGGAAAGCACTTCGAATATTTTCTCGATGTGCACATCAAGTCCGCGCCCGTAAAAGCAAGTATGTTCTTTTGATGTAAAGGCATTCAAATACCCTCCTAAGGATTCAACATCCTCAGCAATCTGCTTCGGCGAACGTTTCTTCGTTCCCTTAAAGAACATGTGCTCCAGAAAGTGGCTAATGCCGTTATTGTTCTCGTCTTCGTCGCGCGAACCTACATCGAACCAGAAACCGAGTGAAAAAGACTTTACCGAGTCGATTTTCTCTGTTACAATCCTGATTCCGTTGGGTAATTCGGTTACTCTGATTTTCTTCAATTCAACTCTTTCAGTATAAAAAATAAAGACAAATATAAAGAATGACAGCCTGCTTTCAAACAACGAAACAGGGCAAATAAATTAAGTTATTGATGTCTTTTTTAACCTTTTCACGGTTAAAATTTAATTTTCAATCTAACATCACGGGTAATTTAACCCCGTTGCTGATGCCGGGCAGAACCGGCTTCAACTGGCTGACAGTTTTTTCTTAAGCTCCTCAAATGCTTTTGAACGATGGCTTATTTTATTCTTTTCTTCAAGCTCAAATTCAGCGAGGGTCTTTTCATATCCGTCAGGCACAAAAATGGGGTCGAAACCGAAACCTTTATCCCCTTTTCTTTCCTTTACAATTTTTCCTTCGAGCCTGCCAAAACAGTGGGTTTCATTTTCACCGTCAAAATAAATTGCACAGCATACAAAAGCCGCCTTATGAGGTTCGGGAAGGTCTTTAAGTTCGCCAAGCACTTTGTTGTTATTATCTTCGTAGGTGCATCCTTCAAATGCATAACGTGCCGAATAGACCCCCGGCCTGCCGCCGAGCTGTTCAATCTCCAGCCCCGAATCGTCTGCAATTACGGGGACTTTATATATATCGTAAATTTCCTTTGCCTTAATAAAAGCGTTTTCGTAAAAAGTAGCCCCTGTCTCTTCAATTTCGGGCACGTTATCCAAATCGTAAAGCGAAACAATTTCG
>DAHYUM010000093.1 GCA_027398005.1 bacterium | reverse complement strand
ATACTGCCCTCCCTGCGGCGCCTGCCGACAGGTTCTTCTCGATTTCTGCGGCAGGGACCTCAATGTTATTATGATTAATCAGAAGAATGAAATAAAAGAATTTAAATTAGGCGAACTGATTCCTTTTTCATTTGGCGAGGAGTACTTAAAATAATGCATGAATTTACCCCCCATTCAACCCCTGTTAACACCGGCTGGATTGAGGTTATTGCCGGCTGTATGTTCAGCGGCAAAACCGAAGAGTTAATCAGAAGATTAAGAAGGGCTAAAATAGCTCGTCAGACAGTTAAAATATTTAAACCTAAAATTGATATCCGCTATTCATCAAGCGAAATAGTTTCGCACAGCGAACAATCGCTTCCATCTATAATGGTTGAAAATCCATCTGAAATTTTGGAACTTGCACAGGGCGCACAGGTAATTGGAATTGACGAAGCCCAGTTCTTTACAAACGACCTGGTTGATGTTTGCAACAAACTTGCAGGCGACGGAAAGAGAATTATTGTAGCCGGACTCGATCAGGATTATAAAGGAATTCCTTTTGAACCGATGCCGCAGTTATTAGCCGTTGCCGAATATATTACTAAAACACTTGCTATTTGCGTCGTTTGCGGTAACCCGGCCGATAAGACACAGAGAAAAATTGCCTCGGGCGAAAGAGTGCTTGTTGGTGCAGCCGATAGCTACGAAGCCCGCTGCCGTAAATGTCATTATATCCCTGAAGAAAAATAAAGGATTAATATGGATTTTTTTGTTTCTTTTCTTAGAGGCATGGGGGGAATTTTCCTTCTTCTCCTTATCGCTTTCGCTTTTTCAAACAACAAAAGAAGAATTAACTGGCGCCTTGTTGCAACCGGAATCGGTATCCAGATATTATTCGCAATTTTTATAATTCATAGCGAAACCCTCCGAAGCTGGTTCGCTCCTTTGGGCTGGCCTAAAGATTTAATTAATTGGCTTGGAACCGCTATTGTAAGCCTTCTTAATTTTACTCTTCAGGGGGCTCAGTTCGTATTCGGAAACCTTGCCAACAGTACAGGCAAAGAAAGCCTCGGATTCTTTTTCGCTTTTCAGGTGCTTCCCACAATCATTTTTGTCTCCTGCCTAACCTCAGTGCTCTATTATCTCGGTATCCTTCAGCTCGTTGTAAAGGGAATGGCCTGGGTTATGGCAAAATTAATGGGCACCAGCGGCGCCGAATCTCTTTCGAATACGGCAAATATATTCGTTGGGCAGACCGAAGCTCCCCTTTTGATACGCCCTTACATCGCTCAAATGACCAAATCGGAATTATATACCATAATGGTAGGTGGTATGGCTACTATTGCTGGGGGCGTTATGGCAAGCTATATTCAGCTGTTAGGACAGTCATTTGCCGAAGTGCAGAAAATACCTATTAACGAGGCTCAGGTAAAATTCGCAATTCAATTGCTTGCGGCAAGCACAATGGCGGCTCCTGCTTCCCTTGCTATTTCTAAAATCATTTTCCCCGAAACCGAAGAGCCTGCTACTAAAGGGGTTGTAAAATTAAAAGTAGAAAAAAACGCGTCGAATGTTATTGAAGCCGCGGCTACAGGCGCCGGCGACGGATTACAGCTGGCCTTGAACGTAGGCGGTATGCTGCTTGCTTTCATTGCTCTTATTGCGCTGGTTAATTACCTCTTCACCGGGCTAGGAGATTTGATTGGGATTAATAATTACCTTAAAGCAACATACGGACAGCCTCTCTCTATGCAGTTAATGTTCGGCATGGTTCTGCAATATTTGGCAGTTGGCATTGGAGTTCCCTGGCACGACGCATTCAATTTCGGCAGCCTTATTGGTACTAAGGTTGTTCTTAATGAATTTGTGGCTTATGTCGACCTTACAAAAATAATAACTGCAGGCAGCATGTCTTCAAAAGGCATTATGATGGCAACATACGCTTTATGCGGATTCGCAAATTTCTCATCCATTGCAATTCAAATAGGGGGTATTAGCCCTATGGCCCCCGAAAGGAAGAAAGATATCGCATCGCTGGGCCTTAAGGCTGTTCTTGGCGGTACTCTTGCAACATTAATGACTGCAACTTTAGCGGGGATACTTGTACAATGATAAATATTTCAGAAAAATACAGAAAACTAGCCAAAACATTGAAGAACGAAGCTCCTTTCGTTCCTGAGATTGCCATTATTCTCGGAAGCGGATTAGGCGATTTTGCCGAAAAGATTGAAACCCTTAAATCAATTCCTACTTCATCTTTGCCCGGCTACCCTGTCTCTACTATTGAGGGGCATAAAGGCTATATTCATTTTGCAGAGTATAAGGGGAAAAAAGTGCTCCTTTTCCAGGGAAGAATTCATTTCTACGAGGGTTACCCCCTTTCCGATTGCATCGTCCCAGTGCATATTGCATATAAGCTTGGTTGCAAGAACATCCTTCTTACAAACGCGGCAGGGGGAGTTAACAGCAGTTTTTCGGCGGGGGACTTAATGATAATAACCTCGGTTAACGCAATGAACCTTAAGATGGAGATGACTGAACTTTTCGGGGTTATTTCAATAGACCAGAAAAACAGTTTCCAGAATTTCCCTTCCCCTCTTTTAATTAATAAAATAAAACAGGCTTCGCTTGAAGAGAAAATTCGTATTAAAGAAGGGGTTTACTGGCTTAATAAGGGACCGATGTATGAAACACCGTCCGAAATTAAAATGGCTGCTGCTTTCGGGGCCGATGCAGTTGGAATGTCAACCGCGCACGAAGCTGTTTATGCCGCTTCAGTTGGTATGAACGTTGCCGGAATTTCGTGCATTACTAATATGGCGGCCGGTATTTCATCTTCAAAACTTTCACACGGAGAAGTAATGGAAACCGCAAACCGTGTTAAAAGCGACTTTGAAAGATTAATTAAGAAGTTTATAGAATTGGTTTGATTTGATTATACAGGGGGAATAAATTATTCCCCTTCTTTTATTCCGCCAGTAAAATGGCCGCCGAAATAATTGCCGTCTCGCTCCTAAGCCTGTTGCCTGTTAGCTTAAAAGTTTCGCATCCTTTCATTAATTCCATTTCCCTTTCCGATATTCCCCCCTCGGGACCGAAAATAAAATAATTGATGCCGTTTTCACCTTTTAATGCACCGGTGCAATCCCTGAAAAGTGCCTGCCCGTTCTGGTCGAATAGATATACTTTACCACCCCCCGAACTATACTTTTTTAGTATATCATCTATGCTCTTTTCAAATTTGAATTCGGGCAGAAAGGGGCGCAAAGATTGTTTCATAGCGCTTATTCCAAGCTTACTCCATTTGTCGGTTTTATCCCCTTTCGAAACTGTCCTGTCCGATTCGAATATTATAAAATTGGTTATCCCGATTTCAATGCATTTCTCAAGGGCAAATTCGAACCGTTCTCTGCTCTTTAAACGGGGTATGCAGAATGTAAAGCCGGCGAGTTCGTTTTTATATTCAGTTGAAGAAATTATTTTCAGATTTATATTACTCTTACCGGTTACGGTTATTTCCGATTTGAATATTTTCCCTTTGCCGTCGGTTGCAAAAATTATATCCCCCGCCTTATGCCTCATTACATTTGCGGCATGATGCGCCTCGTCCCCCGTTAGTGTTATTGCGTTATCGGATAAACTTGCATTGCCGGTATAATATAATTCTATGTCAGAAAGAAAATCCTGATGCAATTAGCACCTCCCCTCTCATATTTCTGTCAAACGCATATTCAACTCTGAAACCGTTATAAGGCAAAATAAGGAAATTGATGCCGAATCCCCATCCGTAAGTAAAATTATGGTATGAAAAATCGGAATAGTTATCAAACGCGCTGCCTGCATCGGCAAAAAGGGTGAACTGAATGCCAATACGCGCAGATGTAAGACTTTCGGGGAGAAGAGGCAATTTTAATTTCAAATCCCATTCCTTAACAACCGGATAACTAAGCTCCATGGAAGTAAGTATAAAAGTCCTGCCGTCAAATTTCTGGTGCGAAGAACCTCTTATATATTCCTGGTAACCTAAAAGCGAGTAATCGTATAGAGGCACGTTTTCTCCAAGCACAGTCCTCGTTTTTAATCTGCCTTTCCATGTAAGGTCGCCTAACAGATTTCTGTATTCCCTTAAATCGGCATCTACAATATTATAGTTTATGCCGTTGACTCCGAATCCTTTATGGAAATAGAGTAAATCGAAAAAAGTGCCTACTGCGGCATACTGCTTCAAATCCCTCGAATCATATAGATAATCCAGCCCTGCCATCGGAAAGCGGTCTATCCTTCCATCCGAAGCTGTAATTGAAGGAAACGCCTTGGAAGGGGCTTCATAGTACTCGTACCCTGCAACACCTACAAGCAGGTTGAACTGGTCAATGCGGTAATTCAAATTTATTCTGGTTTGAATGCCCTTGTAACTGAAATCGCCGTTGTAAAGCCTGTATCCTTCATCCGTTTTGTTTAGGAAATCCATATAATTGAAAAGGAATCCGAAACCAAGATTGCGCGAACTAAACAGCACAGGAACATTGTACATAAGAGTAAATCCGGGGTCGTATCCGAATGCAAAATTAGCCCTAATGGTTTCATCCCTTCCCCTGAAATTCTTATATAAAAGATTTATTCCGTATGTCGATTTCTTCGATTCCTTATCCTTGAATCTTATAAACGGAATTGGATAAAGGTACCAGCTTTCTTCCACCTGAATTGTAAGCTTATTATATCCTTCTTCCTTATCAATTTTGAATTTGACATCGTTGAACAAACCCAGACTGAATACCCTTTCGCGGTTAAACCTTAAAGTCCTTTCAGAAACCGCGTCGTTTTCCTTGAACGTAAGCTCCCTTAGAATTATATAATCCTCAGTAACCTTATTCCCCTTAATTTTAATTGAGTCTATTCTTGTCAAGGAATCAGGAATCGGAAGATATTCCTTAACCTGCGAACTCTGAGCTTTAAGCAGCAGGGGTATAAAGAAAAGTAACAGTGAAAGAAAAATAATTTTATAGCGGATATTTGGAGCCATTTAATGACATCGGTTAAAATAGACGTAAATACATTTATCCTGTACAATGTTTATGCCCGAATCGAATGCTTCCGATACGGCTTCATCGTTCCTTATTCCTTCCTGAAGCCATAGGCATTTGGGCTTTATTTTAATTACTTCCGGTATTAATTCGGATATCGTTTCCGGCCTCCTGAAAACATCAACAATATCTACTTCAAAAGGTATATCGGAAAGTGATTTATAGACCGGAATTCCTTCAATAGAAGGAGCGGCCGGATTTACTCCGACCACTCTGTAATACTTCGACAAAAATTCGGCAATTGAACGGCTTACACGCGCCTGATTAGCTGAAATGCCTACCACCGCTATTGTTTTAGCCTCTTTAAGAAGAGAGCATATTTCACTGCCGTTCAATTCCCTCATTCTTATTCCTCTATATAATCTGAAACGGGAGGACAGCTGCATACAAGGTTCCTATCGCCGTATGCATTATTAACCCTGCCTACCGAAGGCCAGAATTTATTCTGACGCACATATTTAGCAGGATAAGCGGCCTTTTCCCTTCCGTATGAATGATTCCATTCATCGGCGGTAACAACTTCGGCTGTATGCGGTGAATTCTTAAGAACGTTATCTTCCCTGCCTGCCTTTCCGTTTTCAATTTCTTCAATTTCTTTTTTAATCGAAATCATCGCGTCGCAGAACTTCTCAAGTTCGGCAAGTGCTTCGCTTTCGGTCGGCTCTACCATTAAAGTACCCGGAACCGGGAATGAAACCGTAGGAGCGTGGTATCCGTAATCCATAAGGCGTTTTGCTATATCCTCAACTTCAATGCCTGCCGACATTTTAAAGCTTCTGCAATCAAAGATAAGTTCGTGCGCTACACAGTTCTTGGTGCCGGTATAAAGAGGTTTATAATAAGAACCGAGACGCGCTTTAAGATAATTGGCATTTAATATAGCCAGTTTTGTAGCGTAGGTAAGTCCCGATTCCCCCATCATTTTAATGTAGGCATACGAAATTACCAGAACGCTTGCGCTTCCCCAGGGTGCAGCCGAAACTGCAGTAAATGATTTATCTGTTCCATATTTAACAACCGAATGCCCCGGCAGATATGGGATTAATTTTTCGGATACTGCAATAGGCCCCATTCCGGGTCCGCCGCCGCCGTGAGGTATGGCAAAGGTTTTATGCAGGTTAAGATGGCAAACATCGGCGCCTATTGTCATTGGAGAGGTTAACCCTACCTGAGCATTCATATTTGCGCCGTCCATGTAAACTAGTCCGCCGTTCTTATGGATTATATCGCAGATTTCCATAATATCCTCTTCGAATACGCCGTGCGTTGAAGGGTAAGTAACCATAAGTGAATGAAGAGTATCTTTATACTGTTCCGCCTTGGCTTTAAGGTCGGCAAGGTCAATATTCCCTTTTTCGTCGCACTTGGTGACAACCACTTTTCCCCCTGCCATAACAGCGCTTGCAGGGTTTGTTCCATGTGCCGATGCCGGGATAAGGACTATATTGCGGTGGGTATCCCCCTTAGCATGGTGGTATGCCCTTATAACCATAAGTCCCGCATATTCCCCCTGCGCACCTGAATTCGGCTGGAAAGAAACTTCGTCGAAACCGGTAACGGCACATAACTGGTCTTCAAGTTCGGCAAACATCTGATGGTAACCCTGTGCCTGATCCAGAGGGCAGAACGGGTGAAGCTCGCCAAATTCGGGCCAGGTTATTCCAAGCATTTCGCTGGCGGCATTTAATTTCATTGTGCATGAACCGAGTGAAATCATTGACTGGGTTAAAGAAAGGTCTTTCTTTTCCAATGATTTGATGTATCTCATCATTTCGGTTTCGGAGAAGTAGGAATTAAATACATGATGTGTAAGATATTTTGATGTTCTGACTAATTCTTTAGGAAGATTGCTTCCGGTTTTCTTCTTCAATTCTTCAAATTTGGCATTATCAACTGATTTACCTTTAACACCGGCAAATACATTTACAAGGTCGAAAATGTCTTCAACTGTAAACGGTTCGGCTGTAGAAACACCCACAAAATTGTCTTCGAAATATCTAAGGTTGATTTCCTTTGCAAGAGCGGCTTTTTTAATCTTTTCTTTTTCATCGGCCGAAGCAACTGCAATCTTCAATGTATCGAAATAATATTTATTTACTACAGTAAATCCCGCTTCTTTTATTCCGGCGGCGGCAAGCGAAGTTAAATTATGAACTCTCTGCGCAATTGCTTTAATTCCTTCCGGTCCATGATATACTGCATACATACCAGCCATAATAGCAAGCAGAACCTGCGCTGTGCAGATATTGCTTGTTGCATGCTCTCTCTTAATATGCTGTTCCCTTGTCTGCAGGGCCATTCTTAATGCGGGCTTGTTCTGAGCGTCAACCGAAACGCCTATAATTCTGCCCGGCATCTGCCTTTTATATTCTTCTTTAGTGGCAAAGAAAGCTGCATGCGGTCCGCCGTATCCCATAGGAACACCGAAACGCTGGGTTGAACCGACTACTATATCTGCTCCCATTTCCCCCGGAGGTGTTAAAAGGGCAAGCGATAAAATATCGGCGGCTACTGCTTTTAAAATTCCTTTTTCATCTGCTTCTTTGAATAACTTTGTGTAATCAATTACTTCGCCGTTCTGGTCGGGGTACTGAAGAAGGAAACCGTATAAATCATCCGTCAGTTTTAATTCCTCCGGTTTGCCTACTACAAGATTAATACCCAATGGGGCGCTTCTTGTTCTTAAAACATCTATAGTCTGTGGGAATACTGTATCGGCAACAAAGAAAGTATCGGCATTCTTCTTGGCTGTCTTTCTGCAGTTATGCATCATAATCATAGCTTCGGCAGCGGCAGTGCCTTCATCAAGAAGCGATGCGTTGGCTATCGGGAGGCCTGTTAAATCGATAATCATTGTCTGATAATTCAAAAGAGCTTCAAGCCTGCCCTGCGAAATTTCAGCCTGGTATGGGGTGTACTGCGTATACCAGCCCGGATTTTCGAGTATGTTCCTTAAAATAACGGGAGGCAGAACGGTTGGGTAATAACCCATTCCAATAAACGAACGGTAAATTTTGTTCTTCTGCGCTAATTTTTTTAAATCTTTTAGAAATACATTTTCTGTAACGGGAGCAGTGAGTTTCATCTTGTTTTTGAGTCTAATCTTTGCGGGAACGGTTTCATCGATTAATTCATCCAACGAATCCTTTCCAATCACCTTAAGCATTTTGCTTATTTCATCGGGCGTAGGGCCTACGTGCCTGTTTACGAACTGATCTTTTACTTCGAACATTGTTTATTCCCTGTATTCTATGATTTTAGTATTTATGAAATTAATTAAATAGTCCGGATTTTGGTGTCTGACTAATATAAACAAATTGTCTTTTTTTATGAAAAAAAAGGGGCTTAAGAAGAAATTAAATATTATTTTGAAGTTAAAACCGGTTAAATATTCAGTCAAAAAGAGGGAGTAAATCATTTGGATTTTAATTTTTCAAGTGCGGATTTAGAGGCTTCCTGTTCGGCCGATTTTTTATTATTCCCCGAACCGGTACCCCATTCTTCCTCCCCCAGAAAAACGCTTATAGTAAATTTTTTAAGATGTTCGGGGCCTTCAATATTAACAACCTTGTATAAAGGGTCGCCAAGCTTTCTTGCGTGGGCAAGTTCAAGAAGCTGCCCCTTATAATTCTTGTCTATAGTGGCAGTATCATCCGAAAAGCGGGGTTTTAAAATCCATTTATGAATAATCTTCTCGGTAGTCTTAAAACCCTGGTCGATGTATAAAGCGCCAATAACCGCCTCAAGCGCATCCGCAATAATCGTGTTAATCCCTTCGGAAGAGCCGTTTACAAATTTTTCGTTAAATGATACAATATCTTTAAGCTTCAATCTTTCTGCCGCAATTACAAGTGCCTCCTTGTTAACAAGCTGGGAACGGGTTTTGGTTAAAAAACCTTCCGTTGCAGAAGGATATTTCTTGAACAGGTATTTTGCCACTATCATACCCAGAATTGAATCGCCAAGAAATTCGAGCCTCTCGTTCGATTTTTTGAAATAATTTGCCTGCTGGTCGGCTAATGATTTGTGCGTTAGGGCTTTAATATAATAATGTTGGAGGCGTACTGTAATATCGAATTTTTTTTCAATTTCGCGGATTTTCTTAAACTGATTTTCATCCAGCAAAAAATTATTTGAGAAGTCCTTCTTTCTGAAGAAAGAAAGACTTCTCAATTTTTTGAAGAATTCTTCAAGCAAAAATCAACCTTCAAATTTTTTGAATACCAATGATGCGTTATGGCCTCCGAAACCGAATGAGTTGCTTAATGCGTATTTAATCTCCTTTTTAACTGCAACTTTAGGAGTATAATTTAAATCGCATATCGGATCGGGATCTTCAAGATTAATTGTAGGAGGAATAATTCCTTCCCTTAAAGCGAATGCCGAGGCAACTGCTTCCATTGCTCCTGCCGCACCGAGCAAATGTCCGGTCATAGACTTGGTGGAGCTGATGCTTACCTTGTAAGCGTGGTCGCCAAGAACAGCTTTAATAGCCTTGGTTTCATTCATATCATTCAATTCTGTAGATGTACCGTGGGCATTTATATAATCTACCTGCTCAGGTGTAATGCCGGCATCTTTAAGGGCGGCTTTCATGGAACGGACGGCCCCTTCCCCTTCGGGAGCGGGAGCGGTAAGATGATATGCATCCCCCGATAAACCGATACCAACCATTTCTCCATAAATCTTAGCGCCTCTTGCAATAGCATGCTCAAGTTCTTCAAGAACCAGAGTAGCCGAGCCTTCAGCCATTACAAAACCGTTTCTCTGTTTATCGAAAGGACGGCTGGCAATCATATATTTATCATTCCACTCCGAAAGAGCCTGCGCGGCATTGAAACCGGCAACCGCCATAGGAGTGATGGATGCCTCGGAGCCGCCGCAGAACATTACATCGGCGCTTCCTCTCTGAATGAGCATAAACGCGTCGGCAAGAGCATTTGCCGAAGTGGCGCATGCCGATGTGGTAGCGTAATTGGGGCCTTTAAGACCGAATCTGATTGAAATCTGTCCTGCCGCAATATCGGAAATCATCATAGGAACAAAGAAAGGGGTAACAGTTCTGGCTCCCCCTTCAAGGAACATTTTATGCTGTTTTTCAAAAATTTCCATACCGCCAATTCCGCTTCCGAAAACAACGCCAATTCTTTCGGCATCCTGCTTTGTAAGATCAATTTTAGAATCTTCAAAAGCCATAACCGAAGTGGCAACCGCATACTGTGTAAAAGTATCCATTCTCTTTGCGGCTTTTTTGTCTATATATGTAACGGGATCGAAATTTTTGACTTCAAAAGCAAATTTAGTTTTAAAATTAGTAGTATCGAATTTAGTAATTAATCCGGCACCGTTCCTTCCTTCTTTTAACCCGGTCCAAAATTCTTCAGCTGTATTACCGATTGGACTTAAAACACCAACACCGGTGATAACCACCCTTCTTTTATTCATTTTATAATTTCCTTTGAAAGTAATTGAATGAAGAAAGGCCACACAAGGAGTGTGGCCTTAAGTTTAAATATTTATTACTTTTTAGCTTTTTCTTCGAGGTATTTAACTGCATCCCCTACTGTGCCAATTTTTTCAGCATCTTCGTCAGGAATTGAAATATCGAAAGCCTGTTCGAAGCCCATTACTAATTCAACTATGTCTAATGAATCAGCGCCGAGATCGTTTGTGAATGAAGCTTCAGGTGTAATCTGTGATTCT
>DAHYUM010000092.1 GCA_027398005.1 bacterium | reverse complement strand
CGAAAAATAAGTTTACACATTATACCACATCAAATTCAGGCCTTCCGTACGATTTTATTACCTGCCTTGACGTGGATATAAATAATAATTTATGGGTAGGCACTATAAGCGGTCTTGCCCGTTTCAACGGGACCAGTTGGAAAACATTCGACCAGCAGGGGAGTAAAATACCTGCCAATTATATCACCTCTATTTACTGTGCTCCCGATGGTGCCACCTATGTTGGCACCGAAAAAGGGCTTACTAAAATTGTAAATGATGTACCGGCTAATTATTCATCGCAAACCTCACCTCTGCTGCAGAATTATGTTTCATCAATAACCGGTACAGCCGACGGCAAATTATGGGTGGCTTCGGTAGGGGGAATATCATATTATTCGGCAGGGGCATGGCATACATATACAAGGCAGAGCAGCGGTCTTGACGGGTTTGATGCCGGATATCTTACTGTTGATAAAACCGGCAGGGTTTGGTGCTCGTTCCCTGAAAATCCTAAAATAGGTATTATGGGCGGACTGATGCGATTTGACGGGAGCAACTGGCGTGAATTTTCCGTGCCTCAAATTCCCAAAGGTAAAATTCAAAATCTCTATTGCGATACGAGAGGGTATGTCTGGGTTTCATCGGCAATAGGAATACTTCTTGTAAAACCGGATGATTCGCAGACACTATTTAAAGATACAGCTTATGCAATGGCAACTTATGACGCGAGGGGAGTAACAGTCGATATGAATAACAATGAATGGTTTGCCCTTTTTGGGGGAGGCATTGTTAAATGCAAAATTAGCCTGTAAAACGGTAATTAAAGGGGCCTGCAAATGCGAAAGTATAGTTTGCGAAAAGTTGTTGCGGCCGCGGTTATTTTAATTTCTTTGTCTCTGCAAAGCTGCGAAAAGGAAGTTTTTGTTGAGCCCAGAAATGACTCGGGCAATATACCGAATAACCGTTTTTCAGTTATAAGTTCGCCCCCCGGGGCTTCGGTTTATATTGACGGCAGAATTTCAGGTTTTATTACTCCCGACACGATTAACTGGTTGCCTGCCGGAAATCATTCAATTACACTTAAAATGGAGAATTTTCTCGATACGTCATTCAATGTCTTAATTAAAGAGAATGAACTATCGAGCGTATTGATAGATTATTACAGAAACCCTAAAATGCTGGGGGAAATAAGGTGTACATCAACGCCAGCGGGGGCAAAAATTTATATTGATAATCAGTTTACTAATCGATTCACCCCTTCCAATTTCAGCGGTTTAATTCCAAGGAAATACTTGGTCCGTTACGATTTACCTGAGCACCGGCAGGATAGTTCGGTTGTAACCGTTCAGAGCAGTAAGATTAAAAATCTCAATATTACACTCGAAGATACTCTCGATATTATCACTTATCCGGTTTATGCCTATTCTCTTAACTGTATTGGTGAAGATAAAAAAGGCAATATATGGGTTGGCACTACCGATGGGCTTTCTCAATACAACGGGAAAAAATTTGTTACCTACCATCAGGGGGATAAGGACTTTATGACTTCGAACATAATAACGGATATAAAAACCGATAAAGATAAGAACATGTGGGTAGGCACTTCAAATTCCATTTTAAAATATGACGGCACAAATTGGACTATTATTAACTCGGGCATGATTAACCAGCTTTTTATAAGTCCCGATAATATTGTTTATGCTGCCACAAATAGAGGGGGAATATTAAAATTATCCGGTACCGGTTATGAGAGCATAACCACTTCTTCAGGTCTGCAGTACAATGGCGTTACTGCGGTATGTACCGATGCAATTGGCAGGATTTGGGTTGGCCCTTATTATAACGGCATAAATATTTACGACGGAATAAGCTGGCAATATTACAATACGGCAAACGGAAAAGCGCCATTTGATAATTGCAGCGAACTGGCAATGGATAATAACGGTAATATGTACGCTCTTTTTTTCAAAGAATATGCGCCCGAGCAGACTCCTGTAGAAACTAAGCTGATAAAATATTCCGGCGGCGGATGGACCATTGTCCGTTCGGCATTCGATAAAAATTATGACCGTGAAATATTCTTCGATTCGAAGAATAGATTGTGGATTGGATTGGAGGGGATTATTAGAATCAGCCCCGATAATAAAGTAGAGAATATATATAGCATTATTAACCAGAATTTACGGTTATTTAATTATGAAGCTGATAAATATAATTTTCTTTACGCAAAAAAGGCGTTTATCGATTCAAAAATGAATTTGTGGCTTATCGGCGGCCCGTATTCAGTACGCAAAGTTAAACCGGGAAGATGGTTCTATTGAGAAAAGTAATTAAATATTGCAATTTTCTCATTCTATTGGCTTTTCTGCCATTACTGCAGGGATGCGCAAAGGATGTTTATGTTGAACCGAAGGAAAATCTAAAGGTTGATAACGCCAGACTGTTTGTGGACAGCAGTCCGCGTGGAGCTATAATTTATATCAACGGAAAAACAACCGGGCTAATTACTCCCGATACGGTCAAATGGCTCGATACCGGAGCTGTTTCGGTAACGCTGAGAAAAAAGCTTTTCTGGGATACTACATTTACCGTAGTAAATGAAAAGAACACTGCTAAAAATATTTTTATTGATTATTATAAAAGCGACCGAATGCTTGCCAGCATTATTTGTTTCTCAAATCCTGCAGGTTCAAAAATTTATTTAAACGGAGTTTATACAGGGCGTACTACCCCCGATACACTGCGCAAACTTATCCCCGATACTTACAAGATTAAATATTCGCATCCCGAATACAGGGACGACAGCGTAAATGTTACCGTGCAAAGTATGGGGGTTGAACTGGCATCAATTGTCCTTGATGATACGCTCGATGTCATTTCGTACAATATTAAAAATTCTGGTATTCCTTCCCAGCTAATAACAGGAATGGGGGAGGATAAAAACGGATTTATATGGGCGGGCACGGCAGATAAAGGATTGCTCCGCTTTGACGGTAATAAATTTAATAATTACACTGCCGAAAACAGTTCGTTTGTGCCTTCAAACTATGTTAAGAAGCTTAAATCGGATAGAGATGGCAATATCTGGACCGGTTTTTCTAATGCTCTGTCTAATTATGATGGTTCGAACTGGTCTTCTATTCAATCCGATGCTATCTTTAATCTGCAGGTTACTTTGGATAACACAATCCTGGCCAGCACCGAAAGGAGAGGCATAATAAAATATTCTGGGGGGCAGTACAGTTATTTTACCACTTCGAGTATCGGAATGCCTTCGAATGAAGTTACATCCATGACTTACGATAAGGATGGGAAATTCTGGATTGCATTACGGGCAGGAGGTCTTGCAGTTTACGATGGAAGCAGCTGGACTAAGCTCGATTCAATCCATAACGGTCTTCCATATGCGCAATGCTACGGCCTGGCGCAGATGAATGACGGAACTCTAATAGGAATATTCAGCAAATGGGTGCCGCCGGGGCCGCAGGCGCCTCCTACATCGCTGCATGTAATTGCCAAATATGTTAACGGCAGCTGGATTACAATTAATTTCGCTGTTAAAAGCTGGCTCGAAGACAGAGACCTGATTGTTGATGCTAAAAACAGAATTTGGTATTCTTTTGAGGATATCGCAAGAATTCCAGCCAGAATTTCTCCCGGTTCTTATTATCCCGAATATTTTGTTAATTATATACTTAAACTGAACTCAATAAGAAAATTTAAGAACAAACTTTATCAGGAAATTGAATATTTCTGCAGTGGAGACCAGATTTTCATCGATTCAAAGGGTAATTTATGGATCTTCGGTAATAATGGAATGATAAAGATTAAACCGGGAAGATGGATAAATTAACAGCCCGGCATTAAATTATTTAAGCTTCTGTTTATAACCTGCCGTTATATAAAATTAATTAAATTACTTTTAACAAGTTTACCGGGAAAATCGTAATTTTTAACCGGCTTAATTCAATTACAGGGGGAAAAAAGAGATTGTTCTTGAAAGTATTTGTTTTTATCGGTTTTTTCACAATGCTTCTTACTAATCTGCTTTTAGCGCAGAATGAAAGAGAATTGCTTCTAATACCTTCGCCTCAGAAAGTGGAATTTGAAAAAGGGGAATATAAGATACCTGCTAAAATCCGTATTGTCATTTCAAATGATAAAAAGGGGGATAATAAATTTGCAGCCGGACAGCTTATTGAATTATTATCAAAGGAATTATACACAAAAAATGTTACCCTTGGTAAAACTGGCAATTTATTTTTAGGTATACCCGGTGAAAATAAAGAAATTGATGCGGTTATTAAGAAAGAAAGAATTGTAATTCCCACTGCGGCCGGCGACGAGGGGTATGTGCTGAAAGTATTTAATAAAGGGATCATCATTGCCGCTATTAACTCTAAAGGGATTTTTTACGGAGTGCAGACTCTTAAACAGTTATTGACTGGAAATAGGATTGGCAATTCACTCCCTTGCTTAACAATTTACGATTGGCCTGCACTTAAATTACGTGGCTGGATGGACGATATAAGCCGGGGCCCTATTCCAACAGTCGATTTTCTCAAAAAAGAAATTAGGACAATGGCTGAGTTTAAGCAGAATTACTTTACTTTATATACAGAGCATGTTTTCAAGCTGAAAAAATACCCCGATATTGCGCCGCAGGATGGAATTTCAGCTGAAGAAATAGCAGAACTTACCGTTTATGCCGAAAAATACCATATTGAAATTGTAGGAAACGAGCAGTCGTTTGGACATATGGCTAAAATACTTTCGATACCTTTCTACTATCATTTAAGGGAAAACAGCGATGTATTAAATCCTTCTATTGAAGATACTTACAAGTTCCTTGCCGATGAATACTCCGAAATAGCGCCGGCTTATAAGAGTAAATTGTTCAATATTAATTGTGACGAAACTTATGGGCTTGGCACAACCCCCGGAAGTAAAAGAATGGTGGACAGCATAGGCGAGGATGGCGTTTATGCATACCATATAAACAGAATAAATGAAATCCTTAAGAAATACGGCAAGAGCATTATGATGTGGGGGGATATTGCCGTAAATAATAAATCTATTATCGGCAAACTTCCTAAGGATATGATAATTCTTTCTTGGGGATACCATGCCGCCGAAAGTTTTGATAATGCCATTCTTCCATTTAAAAATTCGGGTTTCAGGTTTATGGTGGCTCCCGGCGTAAGCTGCTGGAGCGAAGTATGGCCTAATATGTCCAATGCCGCAATAAATATTTCAAATTATGTAAGGGACGGATATAAACTTGGTGCAATGGGAATGATGAATACCGCCTGGGATGACGACGGTGAGAATTTATTTAATTACAACTGGCATGGATTGGTATGGGGCGCGGAATGTTCCTGGAAACCTGCCTCGCCGGCTGAAGGGGACGAAGCAGTTGAAGAAAGGGAACAAAAGCTTAAGCAATTCAATAAAGCGTTCGATAGATTGTTTTACGGATGCAAAAATCTTTCGGCTATGGACGTTCTGCTTAAGTTTGACGCAATTAGAAAAATACCGGTGAAAAATATTGTAAGGGACGATGCCGTTTGGAGCAGTTTGCTAGACCTTTACCCCAATAATGTTGACAGCATTGCCGTTGAGAACAATATTAAAGTAAAAAATGCCGCAATTGATCTGATTAATGGAATTGAATCGCTTAGGAAGGATGTTACAAGAAACGATTCATTGCTTGACCAGGCTTCATTTGCCGCAAAAAGGATTTTATTTACCGCGCATAAGAATTTAGTACGCGTAGATATTGCCAATGCAATGAAAAACCGCAATGCGGCAAATAAAAAAGCAATAATTGCCGGGTTGAATGACCTGCTGAGCGAATTATTTTCACTTAAAAAGGAATATGTTGAATTATGGGGAAGGGAAAACAGGGGCTGGTGGCTAGATAAAGTCCTTGCTAAATATGACCGTTTGGGAGACCAGATACTTAATCTGGATAAGAACATTTTTATAAAAAATTATAAAGATTCACAAGACCGGCAGATGATTGAATTGAGCACCCTTTTTAACGATAAAGATATTTATTATACAATTAATGGAGAAGCTCCATCGCTCCGCTCGGATAAATATGAAGCCCCGTTTGAGCTAAAAGGTTCGTCTCTTTTAAGGGCGCTGGTTATTGATAACGGGGAGAAATTTCCGGTTACCGAGAAATATTATCTTAATCATAAAGCAATCGGAAAGCTGTTAAAGCTGAATTCACAGTACAGTAAATATAATCCTGCTTATTCGGGCGGGGGAGATAACGCTCTTGTTGACGGTTTAACCGGTTCGGATAATTTTGCCGACGGACACTGGCAGGGATTCCAGGGGCAGGATCTAAATGTCGTTCTCGATTTTGGCAGGAAAACAGAAATTTCTAAATTCAATATAAGCTGTCTGCAGAACAGCTATTCATGGATTCTTCTTCCGGCAAAAGTTGAGTTATATGCCTCGGATGACGGAACGAATTTCAATCTGATTAAGGAAATTCCCAATAGTGTCGATCCTAAAGCTGAAGGGACAATAATTCACAATTTTAAGGCGGATTTTACAAATACATCGCTCCGCTATCTTAAAGTGATATGCAAATATCCGGGGGATCTGCCCTCCTGGCATCATGCCGCCGGCAACCCATCTTTTATGTTTGCCGATGAAATTGTAGTTGAATAATTATTAAGGAAATTATAAATGAAATACATTAAAGCTTTAATATTTGTTTTAATATGCGCCGGATCCATTTACGCGCAGAAGAATTTGTGGATTTTAACTCCGCCTGCTGGCAGTAATTACACAAAAATAAATAAAGGGGGTAAAACCATAATTCCCAACGGAAGAATAATTGAACCGGAAGGGAAAACAATCGCAACGGCGCCTCATCCATACGGACTTGTTTTAAGCCGAGACGACAGTTATGCTGTTACCGCAAATTCGGGTACATCGCCCCTCTCCATTACCATAATTAAAAATATCCTTTCGGAATATCCTGCAGTAAGGCAGGTGCCTCCCGGTGCTTCTACGGAAGAGGGGGTTCTGGCTTCTGTATTTATGGGTTTGGCAATATCCCCCGATAATAAGGCCGTTTATGTTGCAGGGGGACAGACAAATAAGGTTTACCTATTCTCACTTGAAACGGGAAACAGGATTGATTCTATTGACTGTTCAGTTAAGATAGACGACAACGATTACAGTCACGGCTACCTTGGAGATATGGTTCTTTCAAAAAATGGAAAAAGGCTCTATTGCGTCGATCAAATAAATTTCAGGGTGGTTATACTAGATACAGAAACGGGCAAACTAATTAAAAATGTTCCCGTAGGCAGATATCCTTTCGGTATAGCCCTTTCGCCCGATGAGAAAAAACTCTTTGTTGCTAACGTAGGTATGTACGAATATAAGAGAATTATAGGCATTACGGATAAAAACATAAAAGAAAAAGGATTGGATTTTCCCCCGTTCGGGTATTTGACCAAGGAATCGGAGAAGGGAATTAAAATTGGGGATTTGACAGTACCCGGATTGGGAGAACCTAATTCCCCCGAAGCATTTTCGGTTTTTGTAATTAATCTTGAAAAAGGGAATTCGCCATTTGTTGAAGCAAAAATAAAAACCGGTACCTTGGTTGGAGAAAAAATTGATGGTATTCCGGCAGTTGGCGGCTCCAGCCCTAATTCGCTGGTTGCTACAAACGATTATGCCTTTGTAAGCAACGGGACGAATGATAATATTTCGGTTATTGATATAAAACAGAATAAAATTGTAAACACAATTTATCTTAAACCCGATGAAAGGCTTAAAAATTTCAGGGGGGTAATACCATTCGGGCTGACAGTTTCTCCCGACCAGAAAAGATTGTATGCTGCCGAATCGGGCATAAACGCGGTTGCCGTTATTGATATCCCTTCAATGAAAGTATTAGGACATATTCCTACTGCATGGTTCCCCGCAAAATTAAAAGTAACAAGCGACGGGAAAAATCTTATTGTAGCTAATGCAAAAGGATTCGGCAGCGGGCCTAACGGCGGTAGCAATTTCAAACGCGGGCCCGAAGGGAGTTATATAGGCTCTTTGATGAAAGGCGCGGTTGAAGTAATTAATATCCCTTCGGATGAACAATTGCCACGGCTTACAGAAAAAGTGATTGCAAATAATTTTGAAATGGACCTCTCTAATTCGGAGAAATTTGCATCGCGTAAAAAAAATCCGGTTCCACTTTATCCAAAAGAGAAAAAGAGCCCCATTAAATACATAGTATTCATATCAAAAGAGAACAGGACATACGACGAGGTATTCGGACAGGTTAAAAACGCCGAAGGAGATCCTTCGCTTGCCCGTTACGGTACAAATGCTTCATTCACTAACAGGAACAAGTCGGCAAAGGTTGATAACGCAACAGTAATGCCAAATCATCTTAAGCTTGCCTCTAAGTACGGAATAGCCGATAATTTTTATGTCGATTCGGATGTTTCGGCAGACGGGCACCGCTGGCTAGTTAATACTTATCCTAACGAATGGGTCGAAAGCACAGTACCGGCTAATTACGGTGGCAACAGGGATTTCAGAAGCGATTCCAAGGCAAAGGGAGTATTTGCAATGACAGGTTCGGCAGGCGCTATTTATCCCGAGGATTATAACGAAGCAGGCAGTCTATGGGAACATTTAGAGAGGAACAAAATTAACTTTTTCAATTTCGGATTCAGCGTTATGTTCGACCCTGCTTCATACGAAAATGAATACAAATATACAGGCATTAAACATTATGTCAATTTTCCGGTGCCTCAGCCAATTTTCGGCAGGTCTTCAAGAACTTACCCAACTTTTAATACTGCCATACCGGACCAATTCAGGGCCGATCAGTTCATGAAAGAATTCAAGCAGAAGTGGATCGGAAAAGGTAAAAATATGCCTCAGGTATTAACTATAATTATTCCAAACGACCATGGCGCGGGGGAACGCCCCGAAGCAGGATATACTTTCAGGGAAAGTTATATGGCCGATAACGACCTGGCTGTTGGAAGAGTTGTTGAATTCCTTTCGCATACCCGCTACTGGAAAAATATGATGATTGTGATTACCGAAGATGACGCACAGAACGGAGTGGACCATATTGATGCACATAGAAGTATTTTAATGGTTATTTCCCCTTACGCAAAAAAGAATTATGTAGGTCATGTACATTACAGCTTCGGCAGCATTTTTAAGACTTTCTGGAATGTTTTAGGCCTTCCTTACCTAAACCAGTACGATGCGGGGGCAAACGATTTAGCCGATTTCTTTACAGATAAACCTGATTTTACCCCTTATACAGCGTTAAATGTTGATAAACGGATTTTCGAACCGCAAAAGGCATTAACACCGTACGATGAGAAATTCGATTGGAAAGCATTAAAAGAAAATGCCGAAATAGACGGTGTTAAGGATATGATTCGCGATTCGAAAGAACAGGTTAAAGACAGGCTTGAAGGAAGAGAAAAAAAATAAAATAAATCTGCATAACAATATTCTCTCCCTCATTTAATAGAGGGAGAGAATTGCATTTCTACTAAACCATCAATAAGAAATATTAAATTCGGGCAAAACAAACTAAAAACGCATTTATATATTTAATATCTCCTTATTATTTGCATTAAACGTCCAAAATTTATAGATTTATAAAAAATGGGACGCCTTAAAAAAATATCGTTGATATTAATATCTGTTTTTTATCTTGCTGCAACATTCAGCATATTGATAAATTATACGCCACTTGAACGATTCTCTACCAGTTTCAAAACAACATCAGGAAGGCCTGGCAAAAGTTGTGCCCAGCTGAAGAATTATGTTTTAAACAGGCGTTATGTGCCAATGGTTAAAACCTTGCAAAGGGAAGACATTTCGCCTGCGGAAACTGAAAACCACGATAAAAATAAAGTTTATAAAAATATTATAATTTTCAATCTAAATTTAATCCCCTCTTGTATCAGAGTTAATTTAGTACAGAATCTGAACAAAGCTCCCCCTGCTTTCTGCTAATCCGTTTATTCTAATTTCCTATTACTATAATCTTACTGTTAGAGAAATATTCTTCTTTTAATTAATATTTAATTGCAGTAAAGAGTTCCAGTCAATTATACACCATATAAAGTAAGGAGATGTTATGAAGGAAAGGAATGTTAAAAAAGCAAAATATGCTGTAATTGGAGCCGGACACGGCGGCATGGCCGTTGCCGGGTATCTGGCGTTAAATGGTTTCGAAGTGAAAATATATAACCGTTCCGAAGAAAGGCTATGGGGCATTAAATCGAGAAAGGGCATTTCCCTTGAAGGAGAAGTTGTAGGATTCGGCAAGCTGGCTCTTGCCTCAACCGATATTAAGGAAGTTATTGAAGATGCCGATATTATTATGGTGGTAGTACCTGCAACCGGGCATGAGTTTGTAGCAACGCAATGCGCTCCATACTTAAAAGACGGTCAGATTGTCCTTCTTAATCCGGGACGCACATTCGGAGCGCTAGAATTTAAACAGATTATCGATAAGGAAGGATGTACTGCCGATGTGATAATTGCCGAAGCGCAGACTTTCGTATTTGCCTCTCGGGTAATGAATCCGGGGCAGGTGCATATATTCAGAATTAAAAATTCAATTCCGGTTGCTTCAATTAGGGCTTTTATGATTCCCGAGGTGCTCGAAAGAATTAGTCCGGCATTTCCTCAATTTGTTGCGGGGGATAATATATTCAAAACAAGTTTCGAAAACATAGGGGCTGTTTTTCATCCTGCCATCTGCATACTTAATGCAGGATGGATTGAAGACGATGCCGAATTCCAGTTTTATCTTGAAGGGGTGACCGATTCTGTGGCAAGGGTTTTGGAAGAGGTTGATTTTGAACGCGTTAAGGTAGCTGAAGCTCTTGGCATAAGGGCAATAAGCGCAAGGGAATG
>DAHYUM010000091.1 GCA_027398005.1 bacterium | reverse complement strand
GGATACTATCCCCCTCCGCTTTTAGAATCTCCGTTTCGGATGTATTACTATATACCGGCCATCGGTTTAATATGGGGAATAGATATTGCGAAGGAGCAATTCTGAATATCAATACGGCTTCTGCAATTCCATTACCCGTGACTAATGGGGCTACAATGTCATAATATATTTCCTTTTCAATTTTGCTGAAAAAAATATCGGTTTCTGCAATTTCCTTTTCTTTTATAGCTTCATTTATTTGGATTATATCAATTTTATCAAGTTTATGCCATTTATTATTGACCGAAAGGATAATTTTTGATTTTGGAGTCACTAGAAGTACATCTTTTAAATCCGAGTTGAAAAGTATAAGTGAAATTCTATTCCTGATTTCCTCTCTTAGCTCTCTGCTGGAAGGGGTTGCAAGCAATTCTTTTATTTTAGCTATAAAAAAGGGGGACTGTGAATTATTATAATAATTATTACTAAAACAGGCAAAATAACAGATTTTGTTAGTTTCGATCCTTTGCTATTTATCATTGGCACCTCCTGACAAGAAAGGTGATTTATATTGAAAATAAGACAAGAATCAGAATGAAATGAAAACCTAATGTACCGGAATGAAAAATTGTAAAAAGTAAATTTTGTACTATTTCTATAACTTACTTAAAAAGATAACCTGAAGATTATTGGATATAAAATAAGTTATTTAATGTTCATTAAACAAATAAATAATAAATGTCGTTCCATATTCTACAGCACAGTTGCGTTGAATCACAATGGGATATCGATATACTCTTTAATGATATTTCACTTTTTTACTTCTATCCTGTCAACAATTTCACCGTTTAAGTTCTTTAATTCAACGGAGATTCTATTTTTAACTATATTAACCCTTGTGTAAGCAACACGCAGAGGGTTCTTTGCATCGTAATATGCGCCTCCAACAATAACGGGGAACCTGTTTGTATCCTTGCCCGGTTTAATAATCTCATACTTGTGAGTATGCCCGCTTAACATTAAATCGATACCGGCTTTGTTTAGAATAGGCGCAAACTTTTTACTGCAGTCGTACATTCCGTGCCCCCCTTCAGTATCCTCGCCGGCATTCATCTTTATAGGCATATGCAGGCATGCAATTTTGAATTTTGCCTTCTTGAATTCGGGGGATTTTACAGCTTTTTCGAGCCATTTCGCCTCTTCAGAACGGTATTTATCGTATCCGGCAAGACCGAAATAATATTTGTTGTTATCCGGTTTATCCTCGCCGCAATCGAGCATTATAAAAAATGTATTGCCGTAGGTAAAAGTGTAATAAAATTTACCGTCAGGGGTATCAAAATATTTATACAGGTTTCGGGCTGCGGCTCCCCTTGTTTCGTGATTGCCCCTGATAAGGAATATCGGCTTTTCCGCTGCAAAATAAGTACTTAAAGGAGAAAATATCTTCCGGGTAAAATCGGTTTCGTCATTAAGGTCGGTAAGAATATCCCCGTCGAACACTGCAAAATTGAACTCCTTTTCTTTTTTAATTACTTCTTCAATGTACTGAGGCGCATCGTGAATATCGTTGAAAGCAAGAAATGAGAACTCTTTTTGGTTTGCCGCGGGGGTCTCAAACGCATATATACTGCTTTTGAGGGTATCACCGAAAACTACTTTATACGGTTCAAGCGTTTTAATTTCGCACGATACAGTACGGTAGAAATATTTTGTGCCCGGCTTAAGACCTGTAAGCATCACTTTCCTAATTCCTGCTCCAACATCAGCCATCCCATCCTTAAAAGTCCTTTCAACCGAACCTAAATTACCGGTCATTCCATATTCCACCCATCCGGTTGAATTCTTATTCACTTCCCAGAAAACCGCCACGCTGTTTGTGCGGATGTTTTCGAGAAACGGGGTGCAGGTAATTTTAAAGTTGTTTTCCTGTTGAGCATTTACACTTAAAGTCAACACAAAAAAGAAACCTGCCGATGCAATTAATAAACTTCTAAGTATTTTCATTTCCGGGCCATCATTAATATTATTTTCCTTAAAAATAAGTAAAGAATGAAAGATTAAGAATAGGAAAGTATTGTATGAATGGTTTAAAATAAGAAGCGCGGCTTCGGTTTGCCGCGCTGTGGGTGGGCAGGGACGGAATCGAACCGCCGACACAAGGATTTTCAGTCCTTTGCTCTACCGACTGAGCTACCTGCCCTTTCAAAATAGGTCTGTAAACATATAAAATTTTTTAAAAAGTACAAAATGATTTTATGCCAAAATTGATATTTTTCTTAAAAACAGGGGAAAAAGGATAAGTATCCCTTTCCCCGTAAAAGAAAAATTAATCGCCCAAAGTAGCTACCATAACGGCTTTAATTGTATGGAGCCTGTTTTCGGCTTCATCCCAAACAATTGAATATTCCGATTCGAACACTTCTTCGGTAACTTCCATCGATTCGAGCCCGAATTTCTTAAAAATTTCTTCTCCAACTGCCGTTTCCCTGTTATGGAAAGCGGGCAGGCAGTGAAGGAATTTAACATTAGGGTTGCCGGTATTCTTAATCATCTCCATATTCACCTGGTAAGGCTTCATAATTTTAATCCTCTTTTCCCAGGCTTCATCCGGTTCTCCCATGGAAACCCAAACGTCGGTATAAAGGAAATCGGCCCCTTTAACACCTTTAACAGGGTCATCAGTAAGTGTAATTTCGGCTCCTGTTTCCTTTGCAATTTCCCTGCACTGTTTTACAAGGTTTTCTTCGGGCCACATTTCCTTAGGTGCTACGGCAGTAAATTTCATACCCATTTTTGCGCTTCCTACCATAAGGGAATTGCCCATATTGTTTCTCGCGTCCCCCAGGTAAGTAAGCTTTACTTCATTTAAAGGCTTATTAGAGTGCTCCATAATGGTAAGGAAATCTGCCAGAATCTGGGTTGGATGGAATTCGTTTGTTAAACCGTTCCAAACCGGTACGCCCGAATATTTGGCCAGGTCTTCTACTATTTCCTGTCCGTAACCTCTGTACTCAATTCCATCATACATTCTGCCAAGAACTCGTGCTGTATCTTTCATCGATTCTTTTTTGCCCATTTGCGAGCCCGAAGGACCGATATAGGTAACATTGGCTCCCTGGTCCATAGCCGCTACTTCGAAAGCGCATCTTGTCCTGGTTGAGTCTTTTGCAAATAAAAGAACAACGTTCTTCCCTTTTAGTCTGGGTACTTCTGTACCGGTATATTTGGCTTTCTTAAGGTCTTTCGAAAGTTCAAGCAGAAAACCGATTTCCTTCGGGGTGAAATCGAGAAGTTTTAAAAAGTGTCTGTTTCTTAAATTAAATGCCACGGCTAAATCCTCTCTTATTTATTAAATATTCAAAAAAAGTGTGTAAAATTCGTTAATCTTCCGAACATTACAAAACATTATTTTAAATATTTTTGTAATTATTTCCTTAATTTTAATTAATAATTGCATAAATATGCATTTTTATGCAATATATCGTATAAACGACCGTTATTTAATAATCCTTGTGCCGCAGTTAGGATTGCCCAATTCATTCGAATCGGTAATAATGGTTTCCCTTCCGCCGTTTTCAACAAAATCGATTGCGGCGAGAATTTTTGGCCCCATACTGCCGGCGGCAAACTGCCCTTCTTCATAATATTTTTTGGCTTCGCCAACGGTAATTACTTCAAGCTTTTTCTGTTCCGGCTTATTGAAATTAATAAACACATTCGGAACGTCTGTAAGGATAAAGAAAGCATCGGCGCCAATCTGGCGGGCAAGCAATGCAGCCGCCAGGTCTTTATCTATAACCGCTTCAATTGCCTCGAGGTAGTTGTTGGCATGCTTATGAACCGGAATGCCCCCTCCCCCCGAAGCAATAACTATATTACCTTCTTCTAGAAGCCTTTTAATAATATCGTTATTGTAAATATTAATCGGTTTAGGAGAAGCGACAACCCTGCGCCATCCTCTTTTACGGGGGTCTTCCTTAAAAATGAAATTATTAGCCTTTGCCAAAAGGTCTGCTTCTTCCTTAAGGTAAAACTGCCCAACAGGCTTTGAAGGGTTTTCAAATGCAGGGTCATTCTTATCCACAAGTACCATTGTAACAAGGGTAATTACATTCTTCTTTGTGTTTGTTTCTGAAAGAACATTAACAAACTGCCTTTCAATCATATAGCCGATTCCCCCCTGGGAATCGGCTACGCAAATATCAATAGGCATTTTAGGAATTTTGAATTGATTGTAACCCGCTTCGTTCCTTAGCAGGATGTTGCCTACCTGCGGACCGTTGCCGTGGGTAATAACAATTTCGTACCCGTCGTCAATCAGTTTAAGCAGGCTCTTGCAGGTATCAAGCGAATTCTGTTCCTGTTCTTCAATTGTGCCAACCTGGTTGCCTCTAAGTAACGCATTACCGCCAAGAGCAACTACAGCAAGCTTTCTCATAAAATCCCTTTGGCTTTTAATACGGATTCAACGGTATTCTGCCCAATTTCCTGAAGTTCGTACATAACTCTTGTTGAAGGCTTGTTTATCTTCAAAATTCTGCCAAGGTCAATCGGGGTTCCAATTACTACGGAATCGCAGTCAGTCTGGTTGATTGTAGTTTCAAGGTCTTTCATCTGCTGTTCGCCGTATCCCATTGCAGGAAGCAATACACCGATGTTAGGATATTTTTCGTATGTAGCGGTAATCGATTTTACCGTGAAAGGACGCGGGTCAACTATTTTTGCGGCGCCTAATTTCTGGGCTGCTACCGTGCCGGCTCCGTAACGCATTTCACCGTGGGTCAATGTAGGACCGTCTTCAACAACCAATACTTTTTTGCCTCTAATTAATTCCGGTTTATCAACAAAAACTGGGGAAGCGCCTTCAATTATAACCGCATCGGGGTTAACTTCCTGCGAATTTCTTCTAACTGTAAGAATGTTTTCGTTATCGGCTGTATCTACTTTATTGATAACTACTGCATCAGCCATGCGGAGCGCGGTATTGCCAGGGTACTAGGTCAATTCGTGTCCGGGTCTGTGCGGATCTACTACTGTGAATGTTACGTCCGGTTTGTAGAAAGAGGTATCGTTGTTTCCGCCGTCCCAAAGAATTACATCAGCTTCTTTTTCGGCTTCTCTTAAAATTGCTTCGTAATATACGCCTGCATAAATAACGCCGCCTGCTGCAATGTGCGGTTCGTATTCTTCAATTTCTTCAATTGTGCATTCATGTTTCTTAAGGTCTTCAAGAGTAGCAAAGCGCTGAACTTTCTGCTTTACCAAGTCGCCGTAAGGCATTGGATGGCGGATAGCAACAACTTTTTTGCCTGCTGCTCTTAAAAGGTTAACTACCCTTCTCGAGGTCTGCGATTTACCGCATCCTGTTCTAACAGCAAGAACTGCAATAACCGGCTTAGTGCTCTTAATCATCGTTTCTTCTGCGCCCATAAGCCTGAAACTTACACCGGCGGCATTAACAATGGATGCCTTTGTCATTACATAATTGAATGGAAGATCGGAGTATGAAAATACTACTTCGTCTACTTTAAGTTCTTTAATTAATTCAACAAGCTGCTTTTCTTCGTAAATTTTAATGCCCTGCGGATAAAGTTTACCGGCAAGAGCGGCGGGATAAACTCTTCCTTCAATATTAGGAATTTGAGTCGCGGTAAAAGCAACTACGTTATATTCTTCATTATCCCTGAAATACACATTAAAGTTGTGAAAATCGCGCCCTGCTGCGCCCATAATCAATACATTTTTACGTTTCATTTTGGATTCCTTTTTTGTTTATTCAACTGTTACGCTTTTGGCCAAATTTCTCGGCTGATCTACATTTAAACCTTTTCTTACCGCAATATGGTATGCCAGAAGCTGAAGAGGAATAACGGTCAGTATTGGCATAAGCATCCTAATTGTATCGGGCACTTTAATTGAATAATCTACAAGCTTATCAATTTCAGTGTCGTTTTCCGATGCGATTGCGATAATTTTCCCTTTACGGGCTTTTACTTCTATTATGTTGCTTACTACTTTTTCGTATACCGAATCTTTTGGAGCAATAAATACTACCGGCATGTTTTCGTCTATAAGTGCAATAGGGCCGTGCTTCATTTCAGCGGCAGGATATCCTTCTGCGTGGATATAAGAAATTTCCTTCAGTTTCAAGGCTCCCTCGAGCGATGCCGGGAAGTTGTATCCCCTGCCCAAATAAAGGAAATTTTTTGCGAACTGGAACGATTCTGCAATACGAGCTATGTGGGCATCCTGGTCAAGAATCGACTGGATCTGTTCCGGTATCTTGTTAAGGGCATTTATAATCGCCTGCCCGTCAACAAGGCTCATATTGGTTTTGCGGGCTATTAAAAGAGTAATAAGAGCCAGAGCCGTAAGCTGGGCAGTGAATGCTTTTGTGGAAGCAACGCCAATTTCGGGACCTGCGTGGGTATAAATACCCGCATGGGTTTCCCGCGCAATTGAACTTCCTACAACATTCACAATACCTAGGCATAAAGCCCCTTTACGTTTGGCTTCTTTTAATGCCGCAAGCGAATCCTGAGTTTCGCCGCTCTGCGAAATGAAAATGATAGTATCGTCTTTTGAAATAATCGGATTGCGGTAGCGGAACTCGGATGCATACTCTACTTCAACCGGAATACCCGCAAACTGCTCAATCATATATTCACCGACCAAAGCCGCATGCCACGATGTTCCGCAGGCTGTAATTATTATTCTCTTTGAGTTGACTATTCTTTCTTCAAATCCTTCAAGACCGCCTAATTTAGAAGTACCTTCTTCGTAAATAAGCCTGCCGCGCATCGAATTTTTAACCGATTCCGGCTGTTCCATAATCTCCTTGAGCATAAAATGGGCATAGCCCCCTTTGCTTATTTCGTCAAGGGTCATCTTAATCTGGGTTACTTCCTTTATTATATTCTCGTCCTTAATGTTCTTGGCCGAGAAGTGGTCCTTATATAATTCTACAATTTCGTCATCTTCAAGATAAACAACCTGACTTGTATGGGATATAAGTGCGTTAACATCCGAAGCAATAAAATTTTCGTCGTCGCCTATGCCTATAACAAGCGGCGAGCCGTTTTTGGCAATTACAATTTTATCCGGTTCCTTTGTGTAAAGCACGGCAATTCCGTAAGTGCCTTCCACTTCAATTAAAGCATAGCGCACCGCCTGGAATAAGCTGTTCCCCTTTTTAATATAATAATCCACAAGCTTAACCAGCACCTCCGTATCGGTTTCGCTGTAGAATTCATATCCATCCTTAATAAGCCTTTTTTTAAGCACGGCATAATTTTCAATAATGCCGTTGTGAATAAGGACGAGGTCATTCTCCTTATTATAATGAGGGTGAGCATTAATCTCATTCGGTTCGCCGTGAGTAGCCCATCTTGTATGCCCAATTCCTACGGAAGAATTAATCGATTCCGCATTTATTTTAGATTCGAGCAGGGCAACTTTTCCGGGCGATTTAATAATTTTAGCTTCACCGCCAGTTAAAAATCCGATTCCTGCTGAATCGTAACCACGGTATTCCAATCTTTTTAATCCTTCAATCAGAATTGGAATACAAGTCTTGTTGCCAATATAGCCAACAATACCGCACATAGCATTTCCTTTTTAAATTTTTTGTGAATGCTTAAAGATATAAAAAAAAGCGGAGATTAATGATCGGGGCAGTGCCTTAAAAGGAGGAGGTTCGATTTTTGGGGATAGTATGTATTTACTTTATTCATTTCATACTAGTTTAATTTGCACATCTAATTTCAGCAAATTTTATTCATTTTTCAAATATTTTTTCCCTTTTTTCACTTCCTCCCCCCGGGAAGCAGATAAAGAGGATTTTTAAATAATATTCATCCCTTCGTTTAATTTCCCGTAAAAATAGCCGATAATAAGGTATATAAATGAGAATATGGATTATAAATGGGAAAAAAATCATTACTCGTCAAGATTTTAATTCTAATAGTTATTTATTTTTCATTTTCACCTGTTAATTCGCAGGCGCAAAAAGCAGCCGATTTCGGCGTAAAACTTACAGCGGTTCAGGAAGAGAACAGGAAAATTGATGAATCAGGTTGGAATTCCCTTTCTTTTACAAAAGGAGCCCCGGTTTATATCACATTTGCGCTTACTAACAGCCAGGTAAAAAACGCGGCATACAGGGTAATGCTCGATTCGGATATTATTGAACCTAACCTGCTGGAAAACTATATTACCCTTCGCAGCCTGAATGCAGGTACACATATACTTAAAATTACTGCGTTTACACCTGACGGGCAGGAATCGAACCCTCTATCAATCACTTTTAATGTTTCCGAAAAACAGGAGACACCGGCAGTAACCGAAACTAAAACTGCAACTACTGGAACCGTTATTAATCCTGTCTACTTCTACGCGCTGGTCGCTTTATGTTTTATTCTATTAGCGGCGGTTATAATCCTTCTGTTGCGCCGGCCTAAGGAATTAAACGGTATATCAGAAATTGAAATTCAGCTTAAACAAAGTCAGGATGAATATATAGAGCTCTTCAATTCGCACAAAAGGCTTAAAGAAGATCTCAAGGAAATGAATGAATATAACGAGTATCTCAAAAAACAGAAAAAAGATCTCGAATTGACAATTAAAAACCTTGAAGATGTAAACGTAAACCTGATTGAACAGAAAGAACGCCTTGTTGAAAGCAAGCGTCAGCTTGAACTTCTGCACACTCAGAAAGACGAATTGTTCGCCATGGCTATTCACGATATAAAGAACCCTGTTTCCGCAATTAGAGGCTATATTGAGCTTTTAAATTCTTACGATCTTAACGCCACCGAACAGCATGAGATTATGAGCAATCTTGTACTCAGCTCGGAAAGCGTAGTTAAATTGACACAATCGATGTGTACAATTATTGCCCAGGAAAAACCGGAACCTACATTGAAATTTGCTTCATCTTCCATAAAAAAACTGATTGACGAGACATGCAACCAGAACATGTCTTATGCCAAGGCAAAATCGATTAAACTAGTAAATAAATCATCCACCGGCCTGCCTGATGTGGCAATGGACGACGCAAAGATTCAGGAGGTAATTGAAAACCTTGTTAACAACGCAATCAAATACGGCCCGCCTCAAACAACTGTTGAAATAAGGACCTACGTTAGGAACAATGCAATGACCGTAGAGGTACAAGATACAGGCGTAGGAATTCCGGAGGAAGATTTGAAGAGAGTTTTTCAGAAAGGTGCTGTTCTTACGCCTAAGCCTACCGGAGTTGAGCAAAGTTCCGGGTTGGGCTTGTGGATTGTAAAGAAGATTATTGAAGAACACAACGGCAAGGTATGGGTAAACAGCAAAGTCGGCTCAGGCTCTACATTCGGGTTCGAATTGCCGATGGAAATAAAAGACCGGAAAGCAACGCTCTACTAAATAAAGAACAATTCCGCTAAAAATGTAGAGGTCCGCCACGCAAGCGGATAGCGGCAAGGCGGACCTTTACAACGAAATCTATAATTCTAAAAGAACATTCCTTTAACGCTGCAGTAATTACAGGCTGTTCCAATCGGGCGGATTGATGCCCAGAATATTCTTAACAAAGAAATCTTTCCTTTTCCTGTCTATATGCGGCAGGTCATGCGCGTGCCCCGCCCCCGGAATTACGACAAGTTCAAAATCCTTTTTTGCTTTTATAAGAGCATTAACAACCTGCATTGTGCTTGCAGGGTCAACGTTATCATCAAGTTCGCCTACTTCAAGCATAAGCTTTCCCTTAAGACGGTACGCGTTAACAACGTTCGAACATTCCTCGTATTGAGGACCAATCGGATATCCCATCCAAAGTTCATTCCACCATATTTTATCCATTCTGTTATCGTGGCATCCGCATGTTGAAACCGCTACTTTGTAGAATTCAGGATGGAAAAGGAGCGCCGCGGTTGAAATCTGCCCTCCTGCCGAACCGCCGTAAATTCCTACATTCGATATATCCATGTATGAATGCTTCCCGGCCGCTTCGGTAATCCATATTTTCCTGTCCTCAAATCCTCCGTCTTTAAGGTTCTTCCAGATAATATCCTGAAAAGCCCGTGAACGCATTCCGGTGCCCATACCGTCGCATTGAACAACAATAAAGCCTACTTCGGCAAGTGTGGAAATCATTCTGAATGAAGCAGAGAACGATTTAGGGGTATAAAATCCTCCCGGACCCGCATATATGTATTCAATTACGTGATATTTCTTTTTAGGGTTAAAATTGGAAGGCTTAACAATAATGCCCCAAATATCTGTCTTCCCGTCCCTTCCTTTGGATTTGAATACCTCAGGCATCTGCCATCCTGTTTTTATCAATGCCGTTATATCTGCTTTTTCAAGTTCCATAATTACCTTCCCGTCTGCGGTGCTTCTCAATACCGAAACCGGAGGCATATCAACCCTTGAATAAGTATCTACAAAATAATTCCAGCCGCGCGAGAAAGTGATTTCGTGATTCGCTTTTTCTTCCGTCAATTCTTTTAGCCCCGAGCCGTCGAAATTAACCCTATAAAGGTGGACAAAATAGGGGTCTTCGTCTTTATTCATACCAGCGCCCTTAAAGATAATTTCCCTTTTATCATCGTCTACCCTCACAACTTCCCTTACAATCCACTCCCCTTTTGTCATCTGGTTTTTCACTTTACCGGTTAGTCCGTCATACAGATACAAATGCTGCCATCCGTCCCTTTCCGATTTCCAAATAATTTCTTTGCCGTCGTTCAAATCGTGTCTGTAGTTGTATGTATAGGTTACCATTGTGTTGCTGGTTTCGTTAATAATATTTTTTACTTCGCCGGTAGTCCCCTCAACTTCATCAACCCTGTACTGCTGATGCCCGCGCTTATTGAACTCAACTGTAAATCCACGGCTGTCCTTATGCCAATCGGGATCCGAAAGTGAAAACTGGTTCTCGAAAACTTTTTCGTCAACCGGAATTTCTTTCTTATTAAGTACATCGAATAAATGAGGCCTTTTCCAGGGAAGCGCGTCCCCCGGTTTTAAGTATTCCCTTTTCTGGAGCTTCGGCTGAAGCTGATCTGACGGAGATGACTCTACCATATAAATATATCTTTTTACATTAGGCCTTATTTTATTGACGGCAATCTTTTTCGAATCGGGGGACCAGTAAAGATAGCATGAATAATAATCCCCCGGCGAGCCATCATAACTAAGCTGAATTTCATCTTTCGAATTCTTCCCTTTTATATAAACATTTGAGTTTTTAATGTAAGCGGTCCATTGTCCGTCAG
>DAHYUM010000090.1 GCA_027398005.1 bacterium | reverse complement strand
TCTGAAATAGAATGACAAACCTGAAAAATGTGATTACATTTTCCTCATCCTTAAAAGGAGAGGATGATTATATTGTCCTGAAATAGAATAATAAAACTGGAAAATGTGATTACATTTCCCCCTCCTTAATAAGGAGGGGGATTAAGGGGGTGGTACAAAAGTTAAAAATAGATATAGCGGCAAAAGCCAATGCCCTAAAAAGGGTATACTTTACCCGCGTAATTCACTGCATATAAAAAATGGAATGAATATCGAATTGAAAAGAAGGAAGGAAAAGAGGAAAGAGCCATCTGCCGGATTCGAACCGGCGGCCTGCTCATTACGAATGAGCTGCTCTACCAGCTGAGCTAAGATGGCCTCTACAAAACTATCTTATTCTTTTTTTATGTCTGTTCTTTCTGAGTCTTTTTTTCCTCTTATGGGTTGCCATTTTATGGCGTTTTCTTTTTCTTCCGCAAGGCATTGTTGCTTCTCCTTTTATTTATTTTGATTTAAAAATTCCTGAGCTCTTTTTCCAACGTCGCTGGTGGAATCCAAAGCAACCGTTTTTTTCCACCATTTAATCGCCTCAGCTTTATTATTCATTCCGTAATTGTAAACTACCCCCATATTCATATGGGCAATTTGATGCTTGGGATTTAATTCAATCCCCTTCTTAAAATTGGCCAATGCATCCTGAAACTTGCCTAACTGGTAATAACAAACTCCCATATCAACAATTACATCGGCTTCTTTCGGTTTAATTTTAAGATACTGCTGATATTTATCGATAGCTCTCTGATAAAATCCGTTATCGTTCAGCATGTGTGCAAGAGTAAGAAGGTATTCCGGTTTATCGGGGTTATTCTTAACAAGATCTTCCTGAGCATTAATTTCCTGAATAGCGGCAAGCTTATTGTCGCCCCCCTGCTGTTCGGTTCCGGACTGCTGTTCTGCAACTGCCGGATGAGGATCGCTGTTAAGTATGCCGGTGGAAAGCAATAAAACCACCCCCACAACTACGAGCCCCACAATAAGATAAATAAGCTGGGTTTTAGAAATCTGTTTAGGCTGACTGCTCTGCTGAAATTCGGCACCGTTTTTTGCACCGGCATTGTTTCTATTTTGTTTTACGGGTGCGGTTTTTTCGCCCCCGGTAAGACGTGCGCCGCAGCTGTTGCAAAATTTTGAATTTGGGGGAACTACCTCGCCGCAGCTGCTGCAAATTACATTTTTATTTTCGCTCAAATCTATTCATACCTCATTTGTTCTGAGCCGAACCTTTCATACCGCGGTCGACTGCAGATTTAAAATCTTTTGAAAATTTAAATACGGGAACAAAATGTTCCTCAACAAAAACTTTTTCTCCGGTTCTCGGGTTTCTGGCAAGCCTGCCTGTTTTCTTTTTAACTTTATAGCTGCCGAAACCGCGTATTTCAATCCCCTTGCCTTCGCGTAAAGCTTGAATAACCGTATTAAGAAATCCTTCAACTATCGCTTCAGTTTCAAGCTTTGTTAAACCGATTCCTTCAGCTATTTTTTCAACAATGTCAGCTTTGGTCATAAACCACCCGACTATTTTTTCATAATTTCTTATAAAATAGGCACTTAAGATATTAAATTGATACGTAAAATCAAACTTTAAAACCGCCCGGCCCCTAAGAAAATGGCAGATGCCTAAAAGCGGGGTGTATCATTTCTATACATTTTCCCCTATTGAGAGTAGATTTCTCATCCATTTCTTTAATTATACCCTAAAATGCCTCTGGCACGGAGATTGTTTATCTATATATAAATAAATGAGGAAAAAATGTCGCTTCTTCCAATTATATACTCAAGTCTGCTTATCTTCGCCGCAGTAATGACAGTAATTCTGATAGTTTCCTACATATCTTATAAGGCCAAAAGCAGAAATTCGATACCCGACAATTCAATTTATGAAAATATACCGGTTCCCGCCCCTGTTGTTGCCTCGAATAGAGGAAACTATACATACAGCCAGCCGGTAAGAAATACAGCCCCGGCAACCTACACCCAGCCGGTGAGCACGGTGTACAGGGAAACAAGAAGCAATACTGGAAATTATTACACTCAGGATTACAGCGCTCAGAGAAAACCAACCCGGGAAACAACTTCCAGAAAACGGTTTGAAGTTATTAATAACAGCTCGCGTAACGATTTCCTTCCGAGCCTAAAAAACAATTCGTTCGGCGGATACTCATCTGCCCCGGCTCCCGAATTCAATTTCCTTAATTACTACTCCGATAGAAAAGAAGATAATTTAAGCAGCATAACTGTTGACCGATATAGAAATATAAGGTAGAAAGGTCTCTTTCTACCTTTTTCTCCCAAACCTATTACTAAACCCTCTCTTTTTAAATCCTTCTTATTAAATTTACATCTAATTAATAAATTACTAATTAAAATATGGTCTTTACAATGAAAGAAATGAATCTCACAATATCGGGCATGACCTGCAACCACTGCGTTATGGCAGTTAAAAAAGAATTATCTAAACTCTCCCTCGAATCATCCGAAGTCCAGATCGGCTCGGCAAAAGTGGTTTTCGATGAATCGAAAGTGAACGAAAAACAGGTTGTTGAAGCAATTGAAGAAGCAGGATATAAAGTAGTTTAATTTTTATGCAGAAGTATTCTTACAAGGTAGAAGGAATGACCTGCGCAAGCTGCGTTGCAAGGGTTGAAAAAGTGGTAAAGAAATTTGAAGGCGCCGATAATGTTACGGTTAACCTTGCCACCGAAAAACTTTCTTTCGAAAGCCGGGATAAAAATCTGGATATTAAACAGATTGCTTCGGCCCTTGAAGAATACGGATATAACTTGAAAATTGAAAAGGAAAACGTTTCGCAAAACGGCACTGAAAGCGGAAATGAAGAGGACGATTCGCAGTATCTCTCTTTGAAAAAGGATTTTACTCTTGCTTTCGTTCTTACTCTCCCCATCTTCGCCATAAGCATGCTTATCGATTTCTCCTTTTTCAGGAATATATGGCCTTTCAGCGTTGAACAGACGCAGAAAATACTTATGATATTAACCACGCCGGTTATATTCCTTTCGGGTAAACGTTTTTATACGGTTTTCCTTAAAAATCTGCGCCATTTTTCCTTCGAAATGAATTCGCTAGTAGCAATCGGCACGGCTTCGGCATACGGGTACAGTGTGTTTACAGTATTATTCCCCGAGTTCCTTCATAATATGGGGGGAACACACCATGTATATTTTGAGACCGCGGCAGTTATTATTACTCTTATTCTTCTTGGCAAATTATTAGAACACCGCTCCAAAAGAAAAACAAACGATTCCATTAAGAAACTGCTTGAACTTAAACCGAAGACCGCAGTTATTATCGAGAATGGAATTGAAAGAATTATTCCCATCGCCGAACTGGCAAAAGGACAGATTGTTGTAATTAAACCGGGGGATAAAATTCCCGCCGATGGTATAATTACAAACGGCTATTCATCCATAGATGAATCGATGATTACCGGCGAAAGTTTTCCGGTTGAAAAAACCGCCGGTTCAAAGGTAATCGGGGGTACAATAAATAAAAACGGCTCTTTCAATTTTGAAATTAAAGAAACCGGGGATAATTCGGTATTGGGACAAATAATAAGGCTTGTTGAACAGGCTCAGGCATCAAAAGCCCCAATACAGAAACTTGCCGATAAAATTGCGTCTATTTTTGTGCCCGGCGTAATTATAATTGCCATAATTACATTTATTGTATGGCTTATAACGGGTGCTTCGTTTACAGCCTCGCTTACAAATTTTATTGCGGTTCTTATTATTGCCTGCCCCTGCGCACTGGGTCTGGCTACCCCCACGGCCATTATAGTAGGCACCGGGTTGGGAGCTACGAGAGGAATACTGATTAAAAACGGAGAAAGCCTTGAACAGGCACATAAAATTACCACTGTACTGCTCGATAAAACAGGGACTATAACAGAAGGCAAACCGGCTGTAACCGATATTATAATACGCGGTATGGAAGAGAATGAATTCATGCGCCTTGTGCTTTCGGCTGAAAATAAATCGAACCACCCTATAGCTTCTGCCATTATTGATTATGCCCGCTCGAAAGGAGCTGTGCCCGAAGAAACGAATATGTTCGAAAACAAAACCGGCTTCGGCGTTGTTGCATCGATTGGCAATACTCCGGTTCTTGCAGGTAACGAAAAACTAATGAACGAATTTTCCATCGGCACTGCAGGATTCAGCAAAGAAATTGCCTCTTTTACCGAAGACGCGAAAACCATTACTCTTGTAGCTGTGGACGGCATGCTTAAAGGAATAATTGCAATTGAAGATCCGGTTAAGCCTTCTTCAAAGGAAGCGGTTAAAGAATTCAATAAAATGGGAATTGAGGTTTATATGCTTACCGGCGATAACGCAAAGACTGCCGCCGCAATAAGCAGAAAAACTGGAATAAAGAATTTTGTGGCAGACCTTCTGCCCCATCAGAAAGCCGAAACAGTTAAAAAACTTCAATCGGAAGGAAAGGTTGTTGCAATGGTTGGGGATGGAATTAACGACGCCCCCGCTCTTGCCCAGGCTGATGTAGGCATCGCAATCGGTTCGGGAACTGACGTTGCTATTGAAACCGCCGAAATTACTCTTATTAGCGGCGATTTGAGGAATGTTGTAAAATCGATTAAACTTTCAAAATCTACAATTCAAACTATTAAGCAGAACCTTTTCTGGGCTTTCGTTTATAACGTTCTGGGTATTCCGCTTGCCGCTTTGGGAATGCTTAATCCTATGATTGGAGCGCTGGCTATGTCATTCTCCTCGGTTTCGGTAGTATCCAATTCACTTCGCCTTAAAAGGAAGAAAATTTAACCGCCGTTTATTTATTTACCCTTTCTATTTAAACTACTTACTTAATAATATGGTCTAATTATTATATTTTATTTTAAAAATTAAGGGGTACGAAGATGAAAAGAAGCTTTAGCTATTCAAAAATATTCACTCTTCTCTCGTTATCAATTTTATTTCCTCTCCTCTTTGCGGCATGCAGTTCAAGTCAGCAGTTTATAAGTACACGCCCGGTAAACTCAATCAAAATAGACGGCAAAAGTATGGATTGGGAAGGAAGCCTTGAATCATTCCCTAAGGAACAATATTCGGTCGGCTTTAAGAATGACGACAAATATCTATATCTCTGTTTTATAACATCGGACCGCGATAAGATAATTAAGATTATGCGGATGGGAATGGACGTGGTTTTCGATTCGCCTAACGACGCATCTAAAAATTATACAATTAAATTTCCGGTTATTAATCCCGGGTTATTCAGGGAATCGGTAAGCGTATTGGGTCCAGATGCACTTCAGAAAGAAGGAATTAGCCTTTTATTCCAGGATATGCTGGATAAGGAATTCCAGTTTGATTTAATACAGAATGATATAATGAATACTATTCCCCTCAAAAACAACGAGAACATTGAAGTAAAGGCAGGAACAACCAATGAATTATTTATTCTTGAACTTAAAGTACCCCTTGCTTCAACCGATTCGTCATTCCCTTTAGGCGTTCTTCCGGGGGAAAAGATAAATATAAAATTTGAGACTGTTCCTTCCAGAATCGCATTCAGGGAAGCCGGCAATAGCGACCAGAACGCTCCGGGGGGTAATTCGGGGGGTAATGCTAGAGGCGGACGAGGCGGCGGCGGCAGAGGAGGCCGCGGCGGGAATAATCAGGCAGCTGCATCCGGCGATATGGGGGGCGGAGGCCCGGTTAATATGTCGGAAAAATTCTCAGCCGATTTTTCAATTCAGCTTTCCAAATAATACCGGCAAATAATTATCTGCTTAAAAATAATTTATTAGAAAAGGAACAGGCTGCCTTAAGACAGCCTGTTTTTTTATACTATTTTTTGGGTAACCTTTCGAGGTACGAGCTTGTGCTTAGGATAGCAAATGTATCCTTCTTCCTTAAATCGTCAATTGTTTCGCAGTTTAAGTAACTCATCGAGCTTTTCAAGCCGTCCGATATTGCATTTATTACCCCTTTAACCGCACCTTTATAGGGAACCATCGTTTCCTCCCCTTCAATAAATTCCCCCTTCATTTTTACGCCGAAGGATGCAGAACCGCGGTATTTTTTCCAAAGCTGGTCGTTATATTTAATTATTTCACCGGGAGTTTCTTTAGTGCCGGCAAGCATTCTGCCAAGCATAACAACGTCGGCACCGCATGCAAGCGCCTTGGCTACATCGCCGGGACTCTTAATTCCTCCGTCTGCAATCAGTTCTATATCAAGTTTCATTTCCTTGCGGGCAAAATAGACATCAAGCAGCGAAGAAATCTGCCCGATGCCAATTCCGGTCTGGATTGAAGTAGTGCATACGCTTCCCCCTCCGATACCAATTCTTACGGCATCGGCTCCGGCATTTACAATATCCCTTAAAGTGCCTCCGTGGGCAATATTGCCTATCATTACTTTTACTTTATATTTTTTCTTAATCTCTTCGCATTTTTTAAGCACATAAGCATTATTTGCGTTAGCGGTATCTATACAAATAATAAGATTGCTTGCGGCTAGTTTTTCAATAAGCCCTTCATCCGAAGTAAGGCTAATTGAAACGGCCTTAATTCCTTCAACAATTTTATCGTCAGCAAAAAGCTCATTCAGCGTGGAGCCGAAACGGTTTACAACCCCAAGAGCCCCAAGACTGGAAAGTTCTTTAGCCATAGTTATTCCGGTAACGGAATCCATAGGGCTCGAAACAACCGGCACGGCAAGTTCAATCCCCATAAATTTCGATTTTATATTTACTTCGCTTCTTGTTTTAACTTCCGATATCACCGTAGGTATAAGGCTTAAATCGTCATAGGTAAGTGAAAGGGAATGATTATTCAGTTCCTCTTTAGAATAGATTTTCATAAAGTTCCTCTTAATGCTTTAGTTATAATAAACTTTCAATTTCGTCCATGTAACGGTTCATTCTGTTTATAACCGCCATTACAGGTTCCGGGGTCATCATATCCACCCCTGCTTTTTTAAGAATATTTATTGGATAATCTGAATTACCGCTTCTAAGGAATTCAAGGTATCTGCTAACAGCCGGGGCTCCCTCCTCTTTTATCTTATCCACCAGCGCAAGCGAAGCCGCAAAGCCTGTTGCATACTGATATACATAAAAGTTATAATAGAAATGGGGAATGCGGGCCCATGAATAGGATTCCTCCTCGTCAACTGTCATAATAGGCCCCCAGTATTTTTCTTCGAGAGCCGAATAAATAGTGCATAAAAGATCGGGGGTAAGCGAATCCCCTTTTTCGGCGGCCTCGTTTACAAGCTTTTCGAACTCGGCAAAACGGGTCTGCCTGAAAAATGTTGTTGTTACGCTGTTAAGAAAATTTTCTATCAGCGCCAGTTTTTCCTCTTTCGAGCCGGCGTTCTCAATTAGATACTCCTGAAGCAATGCCTCGTTTGCCGTTGATGCAACTTCGGCTACGAAGATTGAATAATCGGCATATACATAAGGCTGTGCGTTCTGGGTATAATAAGAATGCATATTATGCCCCATTTCATGGGCCAGAGTAAATACATCGCCAAGCTGGTCATTCCAATTCAAAAGCACATAGGGATGAATTCCGATTATGGTGCCCGAAGAGTAGGCCCCGCTTTTCTTGCCGCGGGTCTCAAATACATCTATCCATCTGTTGCCGAAAGCCTTTAGAAGATGGTTCCGGTAATCCTGCCCTAACGGTTCAAGGGCTTTAAGTACAATCTCAATTCCCTCTTCGTATGTATATTTTTTCTGCACAGACGGGAAAAGGGTTACATAAGTATCGTACGCGTGGAAATCATCCAGCTTTAATACTCTTTTTTTAATTCCCGCCCATCTGTTAAGCGATTTAAGATGCATATTTACTGTATCAATAAGACTTGTGTAAACGGCAACCGGCACATTGTTCGCATCCAGCGATGCTTCGAGCGTGGAAGAGTAATTCCGCGCACGGGTATTGAAAATAAGTCCCTTTACATTTCCGTTGAATAATGCGGCTAGAGTATTCTTGTTTTCAATAAAGGGGACATAAAAAGCCCTATAGGCGCGTTTCCTGTACTCCCTGTCGGTGGATTCAAGAGCCGAATAATAGCGCCCGTGCGACATTTGAATTTCATCCCCCTTATCATCTTTTACAAATGGGAATTTCGCATCGGCATTTGAGTAAAGGGAAAAAGCAGTATAGGGAATTTCCTGCAGAGGAGAAACCATAGCAAGGAGCTCCTCTTCGCGCGGAGTAAGCGAATGTGCCTTAACCCTGAAATATTCTTCGAAGAGATGATCATAAATTCTCAATTCCGGTTCTTCATCCATAAATGCCCAAAGCTTCTCTTTAGGGATAGTAAGTATTTCGGGTTTTATAAAAGAACTTGCAGCCGAAATTCTGGATGCGAGAACCGAACACCTGTCGTAGAGGCTCTGGTATTTGGTATCATTCAGGTCAATATCCTTAGCCAGCGAGGCATAATGATAAACCCAACTAAGCAATGTGCCTGTCTGTTCATCGAATTTAAGGCATTCTAAGAGTACTTTAGCTGCTGCCGTAAGCTGGCCGGTAAAAGCTTTATAGCCTTCAATACTCTTTTCCAGATTGGCAAAGTCTTCTTCCCATTTCTGCTCTTCTTCATAAATATCGGTCAAGTTCCATTTATACTTATCATCTATATGAGAGCGGATTTTAAGCGAGCCTTTAATTTCATCACTTTCAAAGCGCGCTTTTCTCCCTTGCGAATTATTCATTACGCCTTCCGGTTTTATTTTTTCAAAATATTCTTTCGATTTTTCTATCCGTAACTTTTGTCCCGGATATTTACATTTCAACTTATAATCAAATTCTTTAATTTTCAACATAACCAAAAAGGAATTATTATGGACCCTCAGGCGGCAAAAAGCAGCTGGAAATTCCCCAAAGATTTCTGGACCGCAAATTTTATAGAATTATGCGAAAGAATGGCTTATTACGGGTTTTTTATTGTGCTTACCCTTTATCTTACCAACGTTGTTGGCTTTAGCGATAAAGAAACGGGTATTATAGGGGGCATTTTTTACGCAGGCATTTACTTTATAAACCCTTTTGTAGGCGCCTTGGGGGATAGAATCGGATTCCGTAAAGGAGTGCTGATTACTTTCACCTCCCTTGCAATTGGTTATTCAATGCTCGGCTTTTTCCACACAAAAGGAGCAGTGCTTATATTCCTTCTTTTTGTAATGTTCGGTTCGGCATTTATTAAACCTCTAATTTCAGGTACAGTGGCAAAAACCACCAAAGAAGAGAACCGTGCAAGAGGGTACTCCCTTTTTTACTGGGTGGTAAACATTGGCGCATTCCTGGGAAAAACTTTCGTCCCTTTTATAAGACAGGATTACGGTCTTAGTAACGTAAACTTCTTTTCGGCAATAATGTCCTTATTGGCATTAGCATTCGCGTTTTTCTTTTATCATCCCGAGCAGTATGAAGGCAAGGGTAAAACTACTAAAGAAACATTCGAGGCGCTTAAGAAAGTGGTAAAAACCCCCCGATTAATTTTTCTGATATTAATTGTATCGGGATTCTGGATTACCCAGGGACAGCTTTATGCCACAATGCCTAAATATGTTATAAGACTGCTTGGCGACCAGGCGAAACCGGAATGGCTGGCAAATGTTAATCCATTTATTGTTGTTGTATTTGTAGTGCTTATTACAAATCTGATGAAGAAGAAAAAAGCTATAACTTCAATTCTGGTAGGAATGCTTTTAATGCCGGTTTCAGCTTTCGCAATGTCTTTCGGAAAGGGATTAAGCAGTTTTACAGGAAACGAAATTTCAATTATGGGATTTTTTACACTACACCCCCTAACGGTAATGCTGATAATAGGAATTGCCATACAGGGATTTGCGGAATGCTTTATTTCCCCCCGCTACCTTGAATATTTCTCTCTTCAGGCACCCAAGGGGGAAGAGGGATTGTACCTGGGATTTGGCAATTTATATAACTTTTTTTCTTCACTGGCGGGGTTCATCCTCTCCGGATTTCTTCTCGATGCCTACTGCCCCGATCCGAAAACACTGCCGGCCAACCTTACACCCGAACAATTTGCCTCATATTACGCGCACGCGCATTATATATGGTACTATTTCATTGGTACAGGATTAATTTCTGTTGTAGCTTTACTAATTTACAGACACATAGCAAATAAAATAGATTCGCAAAAAGAAAAAGCATTGGCTAATTGAAAATATGTTTTTTATTATCTCCCGTCGGCTTAAGCCGACGGGAATTAAAGCTAACCATTAACATCTCTTTCTAAAAGAATATTTTCCTTAATGCATAATTAAGGAATAATATATTTTTTGACTGCATTTGCTTTTTGTGTTATACTTGCCGTCGGCTTAAGCCGACGGGAATCGGGAAAGATTATCTGTTTATTGTAATTTCTTTATAATAAGGGAAAGAATAATTCCCATTTTTATTAGCCACTATTACTCTAATTGTGTGGATACCCGCCGTAAGATTATATATGGGCACCTCAAGCAGACCGATTACATCGTTATAAGTAAACGGAACACTTAATGAATCGCAGAAAACTTTAATTGTTTTTTGGTTAATGCCCGATTTATCTTTTAAAGTAAAGAATATCCTTGTGCTGTCCTCTTTAAGAACCGAAAGATTATCTTCAAAAATAATCTGTGGAATGCCGGCGCGGAAGTATTTGCCAATACCTTTAAAAATCCCCCAGGCCTGAATATCGTTGAATTCCCCGAATCCGAGCCTTGCTTCCTCTAAACGGCTTGTATGAAAGGAGCACTCAACCAGAACGGCCGGTATTTTGGTGTTCCTGAGTACTGCATAGCCTTCACCCGGATAGTTAATATAATCGGAATAAGTGCCGTCGAAAGACCCAAGCCCGCCCGAAGTCCTCATGGCATATGCCAAATCCCTCTGGATATACCTTGCAAGATCCCTGTCGCACGGCTCGTAATTAAATTTGTCTTCGGTAGAGTGGTAATATGTCGAAGTATAATCGGAATAATAGTCATGCGCATTTCCCCCTGCATTGTGGTGAATGCTTATAAAAATATCGGCACCGCTTTTATTGGCCATAACCGACCTGGATTTCAAATCCACAGTCGAATCGGATTGGCGCGACATATAGACCACCGCTCCCGCCTCTTCAAGATAGTGCTTAAGGTAAAGAGCGACCCGAAGGTTTACATCGGCTTCAACAATTTTGCCGCCGGCGCTTTTATTCTTTCTGTCAGTCCCGCCGTGCCCCGGATCCAGGAATATTTTTTTCCCCGTAAGATATTGGCTGTAAGCCTTAATTACATTCTCTTTTGCAGCAGGGTCTTTCCATTCCGGAGGCCTTTCGTATAAAGGTATAATTCCGCTTGA
>DAHYUM010000008.1 GCA_027398005.1 bacterium | reverse complement strand
TCACAGTGTCGTTTCCGAAATATTCATTTTAATAAAACCATAAAAAAACCCGGCATTCAGCCGGGTTTTTTATGTTAAATCCAAATTTTACTGATGGCGTCTATCCGGACGAACTGGATCGGGCGCGTCATCCGGCAGATATAAACCGTCCCTCGATAACATGTGATCAAGGTTGGCAACACCCCAAACAACCACCGCGGTTGCTACAGCAGTCTGTTTCTGATATTCGGGAATGACCTTCTGGTAGTAATCCAATTCGGTATGCCATGTGTCGCCGTAGCGTACGTCATATCCTTTAACATCTTTTGTCATAAATGTAAGAGTTGGTACCCCTTCAATTGCAAATACCGAGCTGTCTGTTCCCCCCGGTGTTTTAGGCCTCTTGCCCGGCTGTCTTACATTAAGCGTAAAAGGATATTCGGGATTGAAATCGGCAAGCGGTTTAACAATTTTTTCCATATCCTTTTTCATTGCCTCTGTAACGCCAAGCCCTACTGCGGCGTTCGTGCCCCCGTCCCGGTTAAACATATTTGAAATTTTGGGAAGTTTATCTTTAAATTTTTCAACCCAGTGTTTCGATCCCAGAAGGCCGAATTCCTCTCCGGCCCAAAGGGTAACCAGAATGTTTCTTTTCGGTTTGCCGCCGGCGGCCATAATCATTCTGGCGGCTTCCATTGCCGGGGTGAACCCTGAACCGTTATCAATTGCACCTGTTGCTATATCAAAAGCGTCCAGATGCCCTCCCATTAATACATATTCGTCGTCATATTTTGTACCGGGAATAATGCCAATTACATTATAATATTTAACGGGACCCGGTTTGAAATAATTTCTAATATCGAATTCGAGAGTAACTTCCTTTCTGTCTTCGATTGCTTTCTTAATTATATTATACTGTTCCTCATCAAGTTTAATATCGGGTGTGGTGGGCAGTTTATCCCACGATTCGACTTTTCCGAAAAGCACTCTTAACGGCGATTTTGCCCTCTGAATAGTGCCCAGTATTCCGGCTTCCTTCATTTTTTCGAGCATCGGAATTTTTGCTTTCTGTCTGTAGAAATCGAGAGGCCATCCCTCGTTAAGGGAATCGATTAAAACCCAGGCTCCTTTTAATGTGCCTTTAATTCTTTCGAAAGTGGCGGAGTCTTTAGGCGCAAGAATAGCCGGGCCCGACTCTCTTCCGTGTGTTCCCGCGGTGTATGAAGGGGTGGCAAAATGGAGATCCATTGCCTGCGGGCCGAGCATTTTTCCGTAAAACGGCCCTCTGTTAAAGCCGACTGGAAGTTCCCCCACTTCGTCAAGTTCAACCTGCATTCCCCACTGCTGGAATTTTCTAACCGCCCATTCGCATGCGTTTGCGTATGCGTCCGAGCCTATTACGCGTCCGCCGATACGGTTGCATACTTCGTCAAGAAGGTTCATTACCTGGTTGTCTTTCTTTCCCATTTCTAGAATTTTCTTTACAACCGGGTCGTTCTGCGCCTGTACGGTGGCAAACAGAAGTATGAAAACTATAAATACCTGTAGAAATTTTTTCATTTTTTCCCTGCTCCTTTAATATATATTTGTGTAGTTAAGCGGTGACAAATTAAGTAATTTATAAACAAGAGGAAAAATTATTTGCTTCAAATTTCAAATGATTTTCCCCCGGAATATAGCTCTGAATAAAACATTCATTATATTTTAGTGCTAACAATAATTCTTTAATAAAAATAAAAGTGTATGTGGAACAGAATTAAGAAAATCAGCCTTACACAATGGATAATCATATCGATGATTACCGGTATAATTCTGGGGGTACTATTCCCCGGACTTTCGCAGAACATAAGAATAATTTCGAATGTGTTCCTTAGAATGATTAAATCGATAATTGTGCCTCTTCTATTCGGCACTCTTGTGGTAGGCATTGCCGGGCACGGAGACGACCTTAAAGCAATCGGCAGGCTCGCTTTCCGCTCCATAATCTATTTTGAAATTGTAACCACCCTTGCACTGGCAATAGGGCTTATAGCCGTTAATCTTGTAAAGCCGGGGGAGGGCATTACGTTAAAGCACGCCGAGTCTGCAGTTACAGCCACTGCGCCGCCGGCCGCGCAGAATGGGGTGACATTCCAGGGTATGGTTGAGCATATTGTTCCCCAAAGTTTTTTTGAGGCCGCTACAAAGAATGATGTGCTTCAGGTTGTTTTCTTTGCAATTCTATTCGGAATTGCCTTAACCCAGGTTAAAGGGAAACCAAAAGATACGATGCTTAATTTAGCCGAAGGGCTTTCGGAAGTAATGTTTAAGTTTACAAATATAGTAATGAAGTTTGCCCCTTTCGGAATTGGCGCCGCTATGTGCTATGCCGTGGGGCACGCCGGAATCGGAGTCCTTTGGAACCTTGGCAAGCTTGTGCTTACTTTATATGGCGCGCTGGTTGTTTTTATTCTTGCAGTGCTTCTGCCGGTGGCATTAATTGCAAAGGTTCCGGTACGCAAGTTTCTTAGGGCTGTTAAAGAGCCTGCTTTAATAGCATTTTCAACTACTTCATCGGATGCGGCCCTGCCGGACGCATTTAAGAAAATGATAAACTTCGGCGTTCCTAAAAGAATTGTTTCGTTCGTTCTCCCCACCGGATATTCATTTAACCTTGACGGAACAACTCTCTATCTGGCAGTAGCTTCAATATTCATTTCGCAGGCGGCCGGGGTGCATTTATCAATTTCGGAGCAGATTCTTATGATGCTTACGCTAATGATTACAAGCAAAGGGGTTGCGGCTGTGCCGCGCGCCTCGCTGGTTATTCTATCGGGCACGCTTGTTACATTCGGGCTCCCAATTGAAGGGGTGGCGGTAATTCTTGGTGTTGACGAAATTATGGATATGGCGCGCACCACGGTTAATCTGGTAGGCAACTGTCTGGCATCGGCAGTTATGGCAAGGTGGGAAGGGGAGCTTAATGTTGATGCGGCCCCAGATGCTGAATTAGCCGAAAATTAAGGTTTTTTTAAGAGGGGGGTGTAATTACCCCCCCTTTTTTTCCATCCCTTTTTCGCAGCATACAATAATTTTACAATGAGTATTATAATTGCTTTTTAAACCCTTTAAAAGTATTTTTGTTTATATATTACTTGTCAGGTAATGTTTAAATGAATAGTTTTATCTCAAGGGAACAGGATTACGCCCTTCGCATAACGGCACGGCTTGCCGAACTGCGGAAAGGGGAGCAGATGTCGATTAAGGAACTATCTAACGATATGTTCATTTCGAAGATTTTTGCGGCGCGGATAGTGCACAAATTAAAACTGGCGGGGGTGCTTGGCACCAATCAGGGTAGAACGGGAGGGATGTTCCTCGCATCCGACCCGAAAAAACTTTCTGCTTATCAGGTCTTGAATATTATCGGTTTTAAAGTTAAATACAATAATTGTTTGGCGGATGATTTCAATTGCGAACTGATAGGCAAGTGCCGCTTTCACGGGTTCTTTCATAAACAGGAAATTATTATGATAGAGCAGTTTAAGAAAATGAAAATTTCAGATTTTTTATTTAATAAAACCAAACAAAACAATGGAGGACATTGATGGATGCAAATGTACTGGCTCGAATTCAGTTTGCAATGACCATTGGTTTTCATTTCCTCTTTCCCCCTCTTTCGATAGGCCTTGCATGGATTCTGGTTATTATTGAAGGACTCGGGTGGAAAAAGAAAAATGAAACTTATGTTGCTATAGGAAAATTTTTCGGAAAAATTCTCGCGCTTATTTTTGCCATAGGAGTTGCTACGGGGGTAGTAATGGAGTTTCAGTTCGGCACTAACTGGGCGGAATATTCAAAGTTTGTAGGGGATATTTTCGGCGCCCCTCTTGCCGCCGAAGGAATTTTCGCTTTCTTCCTCGAATCTACTTTCCTGGGGCTTTATATCTTCGGAAGGGAGCGGGTTTCAAAAGGAGTTCACTGGTTCTCAATATGGATGGTTGCAATCGGTTCAACAATTTCGGCTTTCTGGATTCTCGTTGCCAATTCGTGGCAGCAGACCCCGGCCGGATATGTAATACGTAACGGCCGCGCGGAACTTGTCGATTTCTGGGCCGCGGTTTTCAATCCTTCAACTCTTGTCCGTTTCCACCACACATTCGATGCCGCTTTAATATCTGGCGCCTTTTTAATGGCGGGCATTGCCGCATACCTTATTCTAAAAAAGAAAGAAACTGAAATAGCCAAAAAAGCATTGAAAGTTGCGGTTATATTTGGTCTTGTTGTATCGCTTCTTGAAGTATTCCCATTCGGCGATCTGCACAGCAAGCAGGTAGCGCGCACACAGCCCGAAAAATTCGCGGCACAGCAGGGCTTGTTCGAAACACAGGCAGGCGCTCCTCTTTCATTGTTCGGAATTCCTTCTGCAAATCCTCCCGAACTTAAAATGCATATTGCAATACCAAAATTATTAAGCCTTCTTACATATAACGATCCGAACGCGACAGTTAAAGGATTGAAAGAATTCCCTCAGTCTGAATGGCCCCCCCTGTTTCTCACATTTACATCGTACCATTTAATGGTTGCGCTTGGGATTCTCTTTATTCTAATTATGGGTATTTCGGTCTTTTATTTGTACCGCAAAACGCTTTTCGAAAAGAAATTTCTGCTTAAAGTTTTAATGTGGGCAATACCTCTTCCGTTGCTGGCATGCCAGTTCGGATGGATTGCCGCCGAAGTGGGAAGACAGCCGTGGATTGTTTATAAACTTATGAAGACCACAGAGGCCGCTTCGCAGAATGTTAACGCGGGGGAAATTCTCTTCTCAATTATATTGTTCGGCATTATTTATCTTCTTCTCGGCTCCATTTTCCTCTTTATGCTTATCAGAAAAATTAAAGCGGGACCCGAGCCGGTTAAAGCTAAGGAGGTGGCATTATGATAGATCTTAACACAATCTGGTTTCTGCTTGTTGCAGTATTAATTATGGGTTATGCAGTGCTGGACGGGTTTGACCTGGGCGTTGGCATAATTCAGCTCTTTACCAAGGACCCGGATGAAAGAAGGGTAAACATTAATGCAATAGGCCCCGTATGGGACGGGAACGAAGTATGGCTGTTAACGGGCGGAGGCGCTATGTTTGCCGCATTTCCAATTGTTTACGCAACCGTTTTCAGCAGTTTTTACATTGCGTTTATGCTTCTTCTTACGGCATTAATTTTCAGGGCGGTTTCTTTCGAATTCAGAAAGTATTCCGAAACACCCCGGTCGAAGAAGATATGGGATATGTCTTTCGCTCTCGGAAGCACTATTCCGGCCCTTCTTTACGGCGTAGCGTTCGGCAATATTTTAAGAGGCCTTCCCATCCAGATTACGGATGGAAAGATAACCGATTCGGTTTCATTCTTAAGCCTTCTTAATCCATATTCGTTACTCGTGGGAGTTCTTAGCCTTGTTCTGTTTACAATGCATGGTTCAATATATATGACAATGAAAAGCACCGGTAAACAGCAGGATAAAATGGTTTCCGTAGCGGGCAAAACCTGGGCAGTTTTTATTATTCTCTATTTTATTGCCACAATGGCAACATTCTTCACTGCTCCGTTTCTGTTCGACGGCGTCTTAAAGAAACTCATTTTCTGGCTCCTTTTTATTCTTTTATTCTTGGCTCTGTTTTATATACCAATAGGATTAAAGGCCAAAAAATTCGGGCGCACTTTCTTTGCATCCTCGCTTCTTATTGTTTGCATGGTTGGTTTAATAGGGGTAAGCCTTTTCCCGCGTCTTGTGCCTTCTTCCGTTGACCTTGCCAACAGCAGTCTTACAATTTATAACGCCTCGTCGTCTCAGAATACATTAACCACAATGCTTATAATTGCTCTCATAGGAATGCCGGTAGTAATTGCCTATACAATTTATATCTACCGCGTATTCAGGGGTAAAGTGGTAATTACAAAAGAAAGCTATTAAAATATTATTCCATAGCTGCAATTAAAGAGGGAGATATTTCTCCCTCTTTTTTTATATTATCCCTCATAAAATAACTTATCCATAATATATTGCCGGAATGCAAGATGAAACGAATAATTTTAATGCTGCTTTTAAGCGCGGCTTTAATGCGTGCGCAGGTTCAACCGCCAAAGCCGTACGGCGCTGTTCCCTCTAAACAACAGATTGAATGGCATAAAATGGAATTTTATGCATTCGTGCATTTTAACATGGATACATTCACCGGAAGGGAATGGGGGCTTGGTACCGAATCCCCCGACCTGTTTAATCCCACAGACCTGGATTGCCGCCAATGGGCTAAGGTGGTAAAGGATGCCGGAATGAAGGGGATTATTTTAACCGCTAAACATCACGACGGATTCTGCCTCTGGCCCTCCGAATATTCTACCCATACCGTAAGGGAAAGCAAATGGAAAAACGGAAAAGGGGATGTTGTTAAAGAACTGGAAAACGCATGTAAGCAATACGGACTTAAAATGGGCATTTATGTTTCGCCGTGGGATAGGAATCATCCAACATACGGCTCGGATGCTTATAACCGGACTTTTATTAACACCTTAACCGAGGTGCTTACAAATTATGGTAAGATATTCGAAGTCTGGTTCGACGGCGCGAACGGTGAGGGTCCGAACGGCAAAAAGCAGACTTATGACTGGCCGGCGTTTTTTAAAACAGTTAAAACTCTTCAGCCCGATGCCCTTATTTTTGGCCCCGTGGGTTCCGATATAAGATGGGTAGGCAACGAAGACGGATACGCCGGTGAAACAAACTGGAATACAATGGATAATAATATGACGGAAACTTCGGCCGGCTTAAAGCTTTTAAACAGCGGCTACGAAGGGGGGAATACATGGCGCCCGGCAGAGGTCGATGTGTCTATACGCCCCGGGTGGTATTACCATCAGGATCAGGATGATAAGGTAAAAAGCCTAAGCAAGCTTGTAGATATTTATTTTGCGTCTGTTGGCAGGGGGGCAAACCTTCTGCTTAACATACCCCCCGATAGAAGAGGGCTTATAAATGAACATGATATTAAGGCCCTAAAAGAATTCAGGAATTATCTTAACGGGGCATTTAAAAGAAATCTGGCCGCCGGGGCCAGGGCCGAGGCATCTAATGTAAGGGGCAATTCAAAACAATTTTCACCCCTTAATACGGTGGATAAAAACTGGAACAGCTGCTGGGCAACCGACGATAATGTTACTGCGGCATCGATAGAAATTAAATTTAAAAAGAAAACTACTCTCAACTGTGTTGAAATACAGGAATATATACCTCTTGGGCAGAGGGTTAAATCCTTTTCGGTTGAGGCATACGACGGCGGATGGAATGAAATTGCGCGGGGAACCACAATAGGCTATAAAAGGCTTCTCCGGTTCCCCGAAGTAAAGACAAATAAAATAAGGGTTAACATACTCGAATCGAAAGCATGCCCGGTTATTTCGAATATAGCTGTTTATAAAATTCCGGAACTTGTAATTCCGCCGGTTATTAAAAGGAGCAAAAAGGGAATTGTAAAAATGTACGATGAATCGCCGCAGGCGGTTATGCATTTCACAACAGACGGAAGCCAGCCGGATAAAAATTCACCCCTGTACACCGGTCCGTTTGAAATGAAAGGGGCGTGCGTAATAAAGGCAAAAGCATTTACAAGCGATTTGAAAAAAGCATCCAATACAGTAACTGCCGAATTCGGCGTTTCGAAAGAAAATTGGAAAATTATCTATGCCGATGACGAGCACCCATCACTTAAGGCTGAAAATGCAATTGACGACGATCCATCAACATTCTGGCATACACACTGGGACGGTAATTACAAAAAACATCCGCACGAAATAGTAATTGATTTGGGGGAATCGCTTGAACTGAAAGGTTTTACATATCTGCCCCGGCAGGACGGCAGCGGCAGCGGCGATATAACCGGATATGAATTATACCTTAGCGGCGATAATAAAGAGTGGAAGCAGGTTGTTAAAGATGGGCGTTTCGGCAATATTGCCAACAACCCGATCCTGCAAACGGTGTATTTCGATAAACCGGAGAAGGCCCGTTTTTTAAAGCTTGTTACAAATGGGGATGCTAATAATAACGGATGGGTTAACGCCGCGGAAATAAGTGTAATTACAAGGTGAGAATTTTAATAAAGAGTATTACGGTTAAACCGTAATACTCTTTATAATAAACAGATTATTTCATTTTTTTAGCTTTCATGATGTTGCCCCCCTGATTTACTTCCATAGAAACTACTTTTTTGTTTTCGTCCCTTAGGAATTTCACTTTAACCGGGGCAATTGAAATTTCAAATTCATCTCCGCTAACGTACGTAAGTTCAACTTTCTGCTGGCCCGTAGCTTCAACAAATATTTTATCCCCTTCAACAGAAACGGTAGCCATCATCTGGGGATTGATTTCGTAATTCCCCTCGTAGTCGCTTAGGTTTACTTTGGGCGCGTTTTCATTCTTGAATAAATATTTGTTGTTCGACTTGTTAACGTCTGGAATTTTATTTTCGCCCAGTTCAATTTTAACAACTTTCTTTGAAGGCTTGAATTCAACGGTATATTCTTTATTGCCCCCTTTCCATACTGTAACGGGACGCCTTACTTCGTCGGTTGTGTTATCGTCGTATGTAAATTTAAGAACAACGGGAACGGGCATGATACCATCTTTTGAAATGGTTGTTTTATATGTTCCCTCGTAAAGGGTTACGTCTTTTATGGAAAGATCGGGGTAGCCCCTTTCGAAGAACCATGGAATCCAGAACCAGTCAAGGTTTTCCCCCGAAGCCTGGTTGAATGTTGAAAAGAAATCGTATGGTATAGGATGTTTGCCGTGCCATAGGTCCATATATTCATGCAGGGATTTCTTAAAAAGGTCGTCGCCAAGAACATTTCTTAACAGGTCGTATGCAACGCCGGGGCGCGGATATGATGCAATATTATAGGTCATCCCTTCTCCTCCTGCAAGAATATCGGAAGGAATAATCATAGGCAGTTCATCTTCCCTTCCCATAGCGTACGAAAGTGTAAAGCCGTCGTTATCGCGCGGATGGCTGTTGGGCAATATATTTTCTTCGGCGCCGTAAGTAAACATAACGGCCCATCCTTCATCCATCCAGCCGTATTTTCTTTCGTTAATGCCCATATAGAAAGGCATATAAGTGTGGGCAATTTCGTGAACAGTAACGCCTACCCGGCTTTCGTCGTTTCCGCTTACGCCGTCGTTAACCATCATGGGGTATTCCATGCCGCCGCCGCCGGGATGATTGAAAACTGTCATTGCGGGATACGGGTAGGGCACGCCCGGTATATTTGTAGAATAGAACTCAATTGCCTTTCTTGCGTAGGTTGCAATATCCTGGCATTCTTTGGTATCCTTGTTGTAAATAGATGAAACTAAAGTCTCGCGGCCGTCGGGCAGTTTAACCGTTGAAGCGTCCCACTGCATCTGATCGCCGGTTGCAAAAGCGAAATCGGTTACGTTTTCGGCAATATAGTGCCATGTTGTTTTTGAATCCGATTTAAGAACATTGTTCTTCTCTAAATCTTCCTTAGTAATGATATTAACGATTTTATCGGATGATTTTGCCTGAGCAATTTTATCCAATGTCATGTTAGAGAAATTATCGCTTCCGTTCTGAAGAACACCCGTAGCCCAGACTACATATTTAGCCGGTACGGTGATGTTTATATCGTAATTGTTAAAATCGTTATAAAATTCTATTGTTCCTTTATACTGGTGCGTATCCCATCCGTCTGTATCATCATAAACGGCAATCTGCGGATACCAGTAGCCGACATAGAAAGTTGTAGGCCCGTACATGCCCATTCTGTTCTGTGTTTTTTTAGGCATCGGAAAACTCCAGTCGACGTCAACAGAGCATTCCGATTTAGCATCGACCGGTTTTTTCAAAGTAACAAGAAGGTTTGTCCCGTTTCTTCTTGCGGCAAACGGTTTCTTCGGATCCATTTCAATCTGTTCGCCGTTTATGACCAGTTTGGTAATTTTAACGCCGTCTGTAAGGTCTTCGGGATTTATCTGATTGTCGCGCGATACGCCTTTACGGAAAATATCCTGATATAAGCGGATGACAATCATATTAAGTTTGTTGGGACTGTTATTTTTGTATGTAATATGTTCGGTACCGGAAAGGATTAAACCGGCGGGATCGAAATCGGCAGAAATTTTATAATCGGAACTGTTCTGCCAGTAATTAGGCCCCGGTTTGCCATCGATAGTTCTTGTCTGGTTATCGTATGCCCTTTTAAGGTTAAGAGGAATAAACATTTGAGAAGACTGGGCAAAAGTAAACGAAGCCGCAACCAGCAGAGCCAGAAGCAGTAAAACGGATTTTTTCATTTTTAACCTCTATTAAATTATAAACCACCCTGTAGCGGTTTAGACGTATACCGCATTATCTATGTTACAATATAATATTCATTTTATTAAAAAAAGAGAGGAGGTATAAAAAAGCCCCCGCGGAATAAAAAGCCGACTTCCGGGGGGCATTTAAAAGAGATTAGACTGATTTATATTTTGCTTAAAGCCTGTTCCAAATCGTCAATTATATCCTGATAGTTTTCAATACCAACAGAAAGCCTTATAAGCCCTTCGGTAATGCCGGCTTCTTTGCGTGCGGCTTCCCCCATTGTAAGGTGGGTCATGCTTGCCGGATGCTGAATAAGGGTTTCAACACCGCCAAGGCTAACCGCCAGCAGGCAGAATTTAACGTTATCCATTAAAATTTCGCCGGCTTTGTAGCCGCCTTTTAATTCAAATGAAATCATACCCCCCTGCTGTGAATGCTGTTTCAGGGCAACTTCGTAATTTGGGTGGCTTTTCAATCCGGTATAGCGAACCCATTCAACTTTCGGGTGCTTTTCGAGATACTCGGCAACTTTTTGCCCATTAATGGTGTGTTTTTCCATTCTTATTGCAAGGGTTTTTAAGCCTCTGTGTACAAGGAATGAATTGAAAGGATCTATAACTCCCCCCATCTGGTTGAGGGTTTTTCTCATAAGAGAATACATTTCTTCATCTTTAACTACAATAATGCCGGCAACAACATCGGCATGCCCGTTAAGGAATTTCGTCATGCTGTGAAGTATTACGTCAACGCCGAATTCGAAAGGCCTCTGAAGTATGGGGCTCATAAAAGTATTATCCACTACAACAAGGGCGTTATTCTTATGCGCAACATCCGAGGCTTTTTTCAGGTCGGTAACGGCAAGAGTAGGGTTGCCCGGGGTTTCAACGTAAACGACGCGTGTATTGGGTTTAATAGCCTTTTCAATTTCGCCGTCAATATCGGTATCAACAAAAGAAACTTCAACGCCGAACTTGCTGAATATAGTTGCAAGAAGTGTTGTAGTAGGTCCGTAAACCGATTTAGAACAAATAACATGGTCGCCGTTTTTAAGAAGGGCGGTAAAGATTGTGCTTATAGCGCCCATGCCGCTTGCGCATCCTAAAGCTTTGTATCCCCCTTCAAGGTCGGCAACGGCATTTTCCATCGCTTCAACTGTAGGGTTTTTCATTCTTGTATAAATGTATCCGTTCTTTTCCCCTTTGAATAAAGCCGCGCCGTGTGCGGTATTTTCAAACTGGAATGTGGAGGTCTGATAAATGGGAGGCACAACCGGTCCGAATTCGTATTTTTCAATTCCTGCGTGAACGCATTTCGATTCGAGATTTTTAGATTTTACTTGAGACATAAATCACCTGTTTGATTTTGAAATTTTTCGGTTTCGCAACGGTCACACCCCGGAAACCAGAATATCTTTAGTTCAAATATCTTAAAAATGTTCGAGATACCTAAATTAATTTTTTACAGGTGATTTATGAAATGCCAATATATGAAGCGGAGCAGGGGAGATTAAATATTCCAAACCTCGTATTCAACCCATCCTTTATCGGTATTGTCGAAATATTTATTTACTCCGTGCGAGTTTTTTTCTATATCGGTAAGGTTTTTTTTAAGCTTAAGGCTTCCCCCTTTTTTAGAAATCAGCTTCGAAATGAAAGCCGGGGGAAAGAAAGAAATCTGTTTAATGCCCGAGTGGGCTTTAATTTTCTCGAATATTTTTTCTGGAATCTGGCGCGTTGAAGGATGAACCTGTTTAAGGGGCTTAAGATATTCAATCATAAGAATATTTTTATTCCCCGCCGATGCAAAACTGGAAATAATTTTTTCCATTTCCCTTTTGGAAAGGAAATAGGTGATTCCCTCCAGAAGGATAATGCAGGGCATATCCTGGTAGAACTCGTGCACCATTGTACGCAGTACGGCAAGAATCGATTCCGATGTAACATCGGCGGTTATGCACTTAATTTTATCGGAGAAAGAGGGGTAGAATTTATAATAGAGCTCAACCTTTTCGTCCATTCCGGTAATATCAATTTCGATAATTTTATGCACTTTTTCGGGATGTTTGCTAAGCAATTCAAGCGCGAGGGGGGATTTGCCGGCTCCCGGAATAATAATAAGATGTTCATCGGAAGAATTTTCGAGGAGGCTGTTAAGATAGCCGTTTATGAATTTTTTCCCTTTCAGAACAACGTCGCCGTACCAATGGCATATAGAGGCGCATTCTTCAATTAAGGACTTGCCCGAAGTCAAATCGAGATGGTTGACGAAATTAGAAATAACGTCGCCGCTGAAAGCTTCCCGGCTCCATTGCATTAAAAGAGAAGCTGTCGGTTCAAGTTTAATTTGTCTCATTTTTATTAGTTGCAACTTTAGGATTTCAATGTAACTTGAATTTTTTTGTTTGTCAACTCATTTAATGCATCCCTGGCAATCCATTGTGCCGATTTCGATTCGTTTTCGGACAATTGCGATGCAAAATCAATAGCGTTGACGTTCAATCTCCGGTTCCTTTTCCCTATCTGTCTTAATGCCCAGTTAACGGCTTTTTTCACGAAATTCCTTTCATCCGAAGAGTGTTTCTTAATTAATTGAAAAAAGCGAATAAAAGTTTCATCTTCCCAATCCTTTCTATGCACAGCGCTTACGGCAATTAGGACAAATGATGCTCTTTTTACAAACTCATCGGCGGAATCGTTCCATTCATAAATTTTATCCAGCAAAAAAGGGGTATAAACGAATAAATTATTACAGCACTGGTCGCACAAATCCCACGAATTAAAATCACAGGCCCATTTATTCATTAAAGAGGGGGTAATTTCGTCCGGGTCGGCAATCATACTGCACAAGATTCTTGCTTCGTGCCGGCCGGTTTTCCAAAGTTCAACTGCAAGTTTATGGTTGCGTCCAATTTTTTTGGCAAGGTCGCGCAGAAGAGGAATTCTGATTCCGAAAGCCTTATCGGCATTAATGCCGAAACGGGCCATTCCTGCGGCGTTCTTCTTATCGGCATTCTTCTCGAGATATTTTATTACTTCATCCGGCGTCAACTACTCAGCTCCAGAATTTTAAAATATCATCCAGCGATTCTCTTTCCTTAATTATCACGAATTTTTCTCCTCCGTTAAAATAGCCGATTACTTTTGGCATCTGGCGGCTGTTGTACCGGGACCACATGCTGTATGTGTATGCGCCGGTATCGTGAATTATTAAGTAATCTCCATTTTCAACCGTAGGGAGTAAAATATTTTTAGCTATAACATCCCCGGCAAAGCAGAGCGGGCCCCCAATTACATATTCGCTTAAAGGCATTCCGGTTTTAATTGCGCCGGTATTATGGGCAACAGAAATTTCGTGATGCCAGTATTCGGGATTGTAAACGCGGCGGATTAAAAAATCGGCACCCAGATGGCTTATTATTGTGGTAATGTCTTTTTGTTTCTTAATGTTATCAATCCGGCTTACGGCAAATGAGCTGTTGGCAAAATAGAAGCGGCCGAATTCGGTTATAAGCCTGAACTTATCCGAAAACAAAAGAGGAAATTTATTTTTAAGCGCTGAGGCGTATTCGAAAATAGAGGGGGCTTCTTCGTCAGGCTTGTAGCTTACCGGAAAGCCGCCTCCGAGATCGAATATATTTATTTCTCTTCCGGCGGGGGCAAGTTTTTTGTTTATTTCAACAGCAAGCTCGTAAATTGTTCCTACCCCTTTAAGCAAAAGCTCAATAGGGCACCCCTGCGAGCCGACGTGAAGATGAATTCCCCTTAGCCAGTCATATTTAAGATACGCTTCAATAATTTCATTTCTAAATTCCTTAACCGGAACGCCGAATTTTGAATATTCTCCGGCAACGCTGGTGATTATAATTCTGCCCGTTCCTGCCTGAGGATTAACTCTAAGTCCGAATGAAGCGCCTGTGGTTTTACCCTTAATGATAGAATCGATAATCTGAAGCTCTTCCAGGGAATCGGCATTAATATGGGCGCCCAGGTTTATTGCGTATTCAAGTTCTTCAATTGTCTTTGCGGGGGAATCGAAAATAATCTTATTGCCCGGGCATCCGGTTTTTTCGGCAAGGTAAATTTCGGGCAGAGAGGCGGCTTCGAATCCCGCGCCTAAATAGTTAACAGTCTTAAGTATGTTTACAAAAGGGGATGCCTTAATTGCGGCGGTATGAAGCGCATCTGAAGGAAATATTTTTTTTATTTCGTTAAATCGTTCCTGCAGAAAAGTGATATCGTAAAACAAAGCAGACGAATCGGAGCCGGATATAATTCCCTCCTTTAATGCGCGTTCAAGCACAATGCTTATTTCGTTTCCGCTTATTCTATCTTTCATTCCCAATCGCTTGTTTTGGCAATATTTTCATCCGTACCGAAAAGAAGAAGAACATCGTCCGGGGAAAATACATATCCGGCATCCGGAACCGACATTTCATTTTTGTTGTCGTAGATTGACCCTTCTTTCTTAATCATAAGCACTTCAAGTCCGTATGTATTTCTTATTCTCGATTCGGCAATCGACTTGCCAATAAGTTCTTTTTTAATTTTTCGTTCCACTATAGCAAATCCATCGGCAACCTTTGTGAAGGAGGCTTTATCGAATAGTTTAAGCTCCCTTGCAAATCCCTCGGCCAGGTTATGCTTAAGGTTTTCCTTGTTGTATGCGGCAATGACATCGTTTTTAAGAACCATGCCGATAATTTTTTCAGGCTCTTCAATTGATGTAACGGGGAATTCATCCACCGGATAATTTTCGAATAATTTCATCACCTGGTCGAGCGAATCAGTATTGAAAACTTTAATAACCTCCTTGCGTGCAATATCGCGGGCAACAAGCATTTCGCGCACCTGTTCGTATTCAAGAATAATAGGGCGGATATCGTTTTCGGTAATTGTGCCGGTCAGTTTTCCTTCTTTATTAACCGTGTAAAAAGTATGATGCGGACTATTGATTAAAATAGACATTAGTTTCATTATCGAAATATCTTCGGGTATAACCGCAGTATCTTTAACCAGAATGTCGGCAACGGTTATTGCGCCTAAAATATTAGCCTTGCGAGTAGAAGTGAAACGGTATCCCTGTTCGTAGAGAGAGCGGAGATGGACGGAATCCTTAATTACCACCTGTACAATTATTATTGTTATAACCACGGCAAGCATAAGGGGTAATATGTATGTGTAATCTTTCGTCATTTCGAAAATCATTAAGATTGATGCAATGGGAATAGAATTTATTCCGCCGAGGAAAGCGCCCATAGAAATAAGGACAAAGGCGGTTTTATCCACATGCACGCCGAAAACGAAAGGAACCACAAGTGCAAATAAGTAACCGAAACAGGCCCCCATGAACAATGCAGGCGCGAAAGTGCCCCCATAACCGCCCGATTGCAGAATCATGGGCACAAGAAGGAATTTCATTGCAAAAAGAATCAATACAACTTTCCATGTTAAACTGCCTGAAAGAACACTGTTAATGCCAGCATAGCCGACGCCGAATATTTCCTTGTAGAAATACCCGCAGACGCCCATAATCAATCCGACGATTGTCATCAAAAGCCAGCGGGGCATATATTTAAGGGCAAAATTGTTAAAGAAATTTTTAATGCCGCTGGTATATTTTATAAAGGCAATTGAAAAGCCCCCGGCGAAAATTCCGAGAATTATGTACAGATAAAATATTTCATACGTTCCCGCCGAAGGGGATACAAAGTGGAATACCGATCTGTTGCCCAGCAAAGTACGGGATACCGTACTGGCCATAACAGAACTTAGAATTAGCGCCGAAAAAGTTGAAGCCTGAATTTCGTTGAAGAGAATAACTTCGAGGGCGAAGAATATTCCTCCCAGCGGGGTGTTGAATATAGCGGCTATGGCCGCCCCTGCCCCTGCCGCGGTAAGTACGCGTCTCTGGGCATCGGATAAACGGAGATATTGAGTTAATTTACTTGCAACCCCGCCGCCTACAAGAGCCGCAGGGCCTTCGGGACCTACAGTGTTGCCGGAACCAATACAAATAACGGGAGCGAAAAAATGGAATATGGTAGTTTTAACACTTATAAAACCGCCTCTTATAGAAACGGCCTTAATTACTTCGCCCACTCCTTTTTTCTTGGCTACATTAGGGAAAAAATTGCTCATTAAAGCCTGAATAATCATACCCAGCGCGGGAATTACGATTACTGCAAGTGCGCCAAGAAAGAAAAAGCCCGATGCGGTTTTCTCGAAAAAGAGCTCGTTGAAGTAATCGATTGCCTTATGGAAGAGAACCGCCGAAAACCCGGCTGCAATGCCAATTAACAGAGAATAAATAATTATGTTTACGTATTCGGGAAGCCTGATTTCTTTTATCTTAGTTTTCATTTTTAATCTGATTTGTTGATGTAGAGAATTTCATCTCTTTTGATATATTATTTCCGTTCAAAGTACATTCTAATTTTAAATATATAAAATCCATCTTAACTGCTGAAGAGGAATAAACTTTTATTGAGCCTGAATCCCCCGGATTGAGTGCTTCGGATGGGTAAATTTCGCACTTGTAATAATCGGAGTGCATTGAAATGCCTGTTACGGGAGCCCCCTCGTATACAAAATAAAGAGTAGTATAATCCTTCATTTTAACGGGACGGAGGATTCGGAATTTAACATCTTCCGTTTTTTGCTTTTTAACCGCCGGTGCGGCTTCGTCCGCATCGGGAATGAATTCCGAGTGAGGGGAGAGAAGTTCAATCATTCTATCGGCTTTCATTCTGATTTCGGCGTCGGCAATTCTTTTCCTGCTCCCCGGCATAATAGAGGCAATTAATTCAGAATTAGTAATAAGGGCAACCCTGTCGCTAAGCCATTCCGAAAATACGGGGTCAACGGGAAAAATCAATTTAAATGTTTTTAGAAGGAAGATAAAAATGAAACCGAAAATTAATCCACCCAAATTGGCCCACAGGCCGCTGATTGAAGGATAGTTAATAATTGCGTATGCGTCGAATACAATCCATAACAGCACAAAAAACGAAACTGAAATTCCAGAATCCTCTCCGGAGTCATCGGTAGAAAAAATAATTTTATTTGCCGGAATTAAGGCCATTGAAGCCCCGGCCAGCGCGGATATAAGAGCGTGCGCTCCAATTGCGGGAATAATGCTTGTGAATTTATGTATTACGGAAGTAACAAGGCATGCCGCGGCTAAGAAGATGGCAAAGTATAAATTGCCGATTACCGAATTAAGCGCATTGCCTAAAAGAAGAAGAAAAATTATTATGAAAATTATCGTCAGCAGGTCGGGCTGGACAAGAATTCCGGTAAAGGCGGTTGAAAGATTCCATTTGGAAACAAGAACAAGGTTTACAAAGAGAGTAGTTACGGTCCCCAGATAAAACAAAATTGAAGCGGTTAAAACGGACGCGGTTAAAATAAAATTAACAACCGGCACTCTTGTTATAGCGCTGTCTGTCTTATAAGGAATAATAATCATTTTCCGCTAACTGTTAAAGAAACACCATTCAAAATAATCAAATTTAAACTTTATTGTTAAATAAAATTGCGGCTGCACGAACCGGAGAACCGTCGGCGCCTTCAATTTTAAGAGGCAGGCACGAAAAATAAAAATTATTTACCGGCAGGCGGTCAAGATTATTAAGGTTTTCTATGATTGTTTTTTTGTGCGAGAGAAGAATTTTGTGAATGGGAAGATTTTCGGAACAGCATGGATCGGCGGAAATAACATCGTAGCCTATGCCTTTAATGGGAAATGAGCAGAGCCATTCGGCGGCGTCGGCAGTAAGGGTGGGAAACTCGCCGAAATATTCCTCTTTTCCCCAGTATTTATTCCAGCCTGTATTGAAAAGGACAAAATCGGCACCTGAAATAAGTTCTTCATGTTTCTTTAAATATTCGAATGTAATTTTTTTATCGGCCGCAGGGTCAATTACAATCTTACACGCCGTGCCGAAATATTTATCGGCATTGAATTTATCCAGCGTTTCACCTCCGTCAACTATATGCCCCGGCGCGTCTATATGGGTGCCGAGATGCGAAGAAAAGGAGATTCTCTTTTCGGCATAGCCGTTTTTTTCAATGGTCGATATGGTTTTAAATTCAGGTTCTTTTGTGCCGGGGTAAATTGGCATTCCGTTGTGCATCGGGTGGGTAAGATCTATTACTTTCATTGGTCTCTTTATTTTTATTTAAAAATTTAGGCAATTCTTTCTTATTTAAAAAGTGACGCAGGGCAACGCGGTTAATTAATTCACGCTGAAACAAATAATTATTTTTTTCCCTTTGCGGCAAACAGTTCATATAGCGATAAGGGAAGAAAGCCGATAATTCTGGTTAGTAAAACCGTTGGAATGGGAAATTGAATCATCTTTTTCTCCTTAATTATCCCCTCAACAATAATTTCAGCCGCTTTTGAGGGGGAGATGAGAAAAGGCATTTTAAAATTATTACGCGACGTCATGTCTGTTTCAACAAATCCGGGGCGGACGGTAATTACATTTATATTATGCTTTTTAAGGTCGAGCCTAAGCCCTTCAAGAAAAATTGTAAGAGCGGCTTTACTCGGATTATAAAAACTGGTACCGTAGGCGCGGTTATCCGCCAGGCTGGATATTCCTACGATTGTTCCCCTATTGTTCTTCAGGTAATCTTTAAGAAGGTGTTCAATCCAGTATACAACCCCCATAAAATTAGTGCCCATAACTTTTTCGGCATATTCCGAATTGAAAGCAGTTGGGGTTACGTGCATGCCTACACCTGCGTTAAGTATGGCAATATCGATGTTGCCGAACTTTTCGACTGCAAATTTATATGCGGCGGCTACATCCTCTTTTTTTGAAACATCGCACTGCACTGTTTCAATTTCTGCCTTGGCGGCGGGATTGCTTTTAATTTCATCCAGAAGAGATATTCTTCTAGCCGCAAGAATGAGGCGGCAATTAATAAGGGAGAGTTTGCCGGCAATTGCTTTCCCAATTCCGGCCGATGCGCCGGTAATTAAAATGGTTTTGTTTTCAAGAGTCATAACGATTTTCTAAAATAATTAATTTTAAATATGGAGCAATTTTTGTTAAAAGGCACAAAATCCTTATCTTTAGCAAAAATCGTTCCGAAAATATGAAAAATACTTTAATTGAGACAGACAAAGGGGCAATAAACGAGAATATATTCGAAATAAAGTTCGAATGTGACTTAAAAAAGTGCAAAGGAGCCTGCTGTACAATGGAAAGCGACTACGGCGCACCCCTTGAAAATTCAGAAATTCCGGTTATTGAACAGCATCTTGAGGTTATTAAAAAATATATGCCGCAGGCGCATATTAAAGAACTGGAAAAAAACGGGTTCTGGTACCGCAGCGACGGACACCTTATGGTAAGGGCCGTTAACAGAAGGGAATGCATTTTTGCATATTACGAAAATGACATTGCCCTCTGCGCAATTGAAAAGGCATTCCTTAATAAGGAAATTGACTACAAGAAACCGATTTCGTGCCACCTGTTCCCCATAAGGATAATTAACTTCGGCGGACCGGTTTTATATTACGAAGAATATAAAGAATGCGCCCCTGCCTTAAAGAAGGGGGAAGAAACAGAAACGTCCGTATTCGATTTCTGCCGGAATTCGCTCGAAAGGAAATTCGGTAAAAACTGGTATAATAAAGTAAAAGCATATAGAAGAGGTTCCGATGCTTAGTCCTTCTCTTCAGCATAGGTTATCGTTACAGCAGAAATTATCCCCTCAGCAGATACAGTACCAGAAACTGCTGCAGCTGAATACCCTTTCGCTTGAACAGCGGATTAAAACGGAGCTTGAACTTAATCCTATTCTTGAAGAGGATTACGAACTAAGCCAGGAACAGCTGGAGGAAAACCCCGATTCGGCTGAAGAAACATCTTCGGAAGAGGATGAAGACCTCGGTTCGTACGACAAGGACCAGGATGAATTTGCCTTAGAAGATTATATGAATGAAGTGGACCACGACGTTGATAAGATGAACCGTTCAACCGAAGAGGATAAACTTCATCCTGTTGCGCCGGCGCGCAGAACCTTAAGGGAATCGCTCTTTGAACAGCTTTACATGCTCAATCTTTCGGAAGAAGAAACAATATGCGGAGAGCATATTATTGACAGCCTTGATAAGGACGGATATTTTAAGCAGGATTTAAAGAAAATTGTTAACGATTTAAGTTTATTTGAATATATAGAAATCACATTGGAGCAGGCCGAAAAGATTCTTCATCTTATTCAGACTTTTGAGCCGGCAGGCATTGCCGCGCGCAGCCTTCAGGAATGCCTCCTGTTCCAGATTAGGAATTCCTCTTTCGATCCATACTATTCCTACTTTTCTGAAAAGATTCTTGCAGAGCACTGGGAAGATTTTACAAATAAAAGATTCGATGCGATTCAGAAGAATATGGATCTTACGCGCGAAACCTTGAAATCGGCTATAGACCTTATACAAAAACTTAATCCCAAGCCGGGGGAGGGTAATATCGATTCGGAAGAGGCCAACCAGGTTACACCCGATTTTCTGGTTGAAAAGGTTGACGGCAACTTCATAATTACCCTTAACGATAAATCGCTTACATCGGTTACTATAAGCCCCACCTACCTTGAAATGATGAATTCGAACAAGAGAAAAAGGAAAATTTCGGATAGGGAAAAGGAAACGCATAAATTTTTAAGGGAAAAGTTCGAATCGGCAAAGTGGTTTATTGCATGCATTCAGCAGAGAAGAAGCACGCTTATTAAAATTATGCAGGCTATACTCGAAAAGCAGTACGAATTTTTCGACGGAGGACCCCGCTTTTTAAAACCGATGATATATAAGGATATAGCCGACGTAATTAATATGGATATATCCACCATCAGCAGGGTAGTAAACGGAAAGTATGTTCAGAGCCCGCAGGGCATTCACGAACTGAAATATTTCTTCAGCGAAGGGCTTTCAACCGAAAGCGGTGACGATATAAGCAACAAGCATATTAAAGAACTTATTAAAGAAATATGCGACAGCGAACCGAAAGACGCGCCCTACAGCGACGATAAAATTGCCAGCCTTCTGGTTGATAAGGGAATTCATATTGCCAGAAGGACAATAGCCAAATACAGGGAACAATTAAGAATTCCGATTGCGAGACTCCGCAGACAATTATGAAAACCGCGGCGGACATTCTTCTGATTCTACTGCTTTCAGGCATATTCGGATTCATTCATTCATTCCTTGCTTCGAACAAAATTAAAAGGAACATAGCTGAAAAAGCGGGGAATAAAATTGCTTTTTACCGTCTTTTCTATAATTTTGTGTCTGTAATCTCTTTTGTTGCGTTGCTGGAGGTGTGCCCCAAACCCGATATTATTATTTACGAGCTCAAGCCTCCGTACGATTTGGTCATGTTCGGCCTGCAGGCCTTAAGCCTTTTCGGCTTAATTGCAGCGGCCGCGGCTATGGATTTAAAGGAATTTACCGGTATTGCGCAGGTAAAAAGATATTTTGAAGGGACATATAAAATTGAGGATCTTGATGCCGGGCAGACCCTGGATACGCGCGGGCTTCATTCAATAAGCCGCCATCCGGTTTATCTTTTTTCAATCCTTTTTCTCGGGTTCCGCCCTTATATGGATCTTTTTTATCTTGTTCTTTTTATAACTGCATCGGCATATTTTTTTATCGGCGCTTATTACGAAGAGAAAAAGCTGATTGAGAAATTCGGCGTTGAATATATACAATACCGGAAAAAAGTATCAAAAATAATTCCCGTAAAATTTAATTTTAAAGGGGATAAAAATGAATTTGCTTCGTCTTAATTAAAGGTGATTAAAACAGGTTTTAAGGAAAAAATAAAATGAGAATAAGATCGACGACAATATTAGGGATAATTCATAACGGTCAGGCCGCACTTGGCGGAGACGGCCAGGTTACATTAGGCAATACGGTTATGAAACATAATTCAATGAAAATCCGCTCCCTTTTTAACGGAAAGGTACTTTGCGGATTTGCCGGTTCGACTGCGGACGCATTTACTTTGCTTGAACGATTTGAAGAAAAGCTTGAACAGTACAGGGGCAATGTAAGCCGCGCAGTTGTTGAACTTGCCAAAGACTGGCGCACCGATAAATACCTGCGCAAGCTGGAAGCAATGCTTGCAATTGTATCGGAAGATAAGGCTTTTGTGGTATCGGGCACGGGGGATGTTATTGAGCCGGAAGAAAATATTGTGGCTATCGGCTCGGGGGGCATGTACGCGCTTGCCGCGGCCAGAATGCTCAAAAAATACAGCTCCCTTACGGCCGAGGAAATTGTTAAGGAGGCTTTAAATACCGCGGCTGATATTTGCATTTATACCAACGAAAAAATTAACGTTGAAACCATTAAAAAATAATCCGGCATTGATATGAAAAATGATTTAATAAAAATACTTACCCCGTCGCAGACGGTTAAAGAACTTGATAATTACATTATAGGGCAGGATGAAGCCAAGCGCGCCGTTGCAATTGCATTGCGCAACAGGTGGCGCCGCCAGAATGCGGATGAAAAAATTAAAGATGAAATTATGCCCAACAACATTATTCTTATAGGGCCTACCGGAGTGGGAAAAACCGAAATAGCCCGCCGACTGGCAAAGCTTTCCGGCGCTCCCTTTGTTAAGGTAGAAGCTTCTAAGTTTACCGAAGTCGGCTACGTAGGGCGCGATGTTGAATCGATGATTCGCGACCTGGTGGAACTTGCAATTAATATGGTACGAGAAGAAAAGACAAGTGAAGTCCAGAATAAGGCGGAGAAAGTTGCCGACCAAAGGATTCTCGATATTCTTATCCCCCCGGTAAAGCATCCGCGCGGCGGAACCGAGGAGGAGGAAGAGGAAGCATTCAAGAATGAAAAAACGCGCGAATGGATGAAGGAAAAACTGCAGAAGGGGGAACTGGACGATAAGATGATCGAATTCGATATCCAGGCCCCGGCTTTCGGTATGCAGGTGCTTAGCCCGATGGGTATGGACGATATGGGAATTAATCTGCAGGAGCTTATGAGCTCGATGGTTCCGAAAAAAAAGAAAAAAAGAAAAACCCAGATTAAAGAAGCACGCAAAATAATTGCGCAGGAAGAAGCTCAGAAATTAATCGATATGGACGCCGTTCAGAAAGAAGCCCTTACAAGGGTAGAAAACGCGGGTATTGTCTTTATTGACGAAATAGATAAAATAGCCGGACCCAATTCAAAGGGAAACGGGCCCGATGTATCGCGCGAAGGGGTGCAGAGGGATCTGCTTCCCATTGTTGAAGGCTCTACGGTAAATACAAAATACGGCCCGGTTAAAACGGACCATATATTATTCATTGCCTCGGGGGCATTCCACGTTTCAAAACCGTCCGATTTAATTCCCGAACTTCAGGGGCGTTTTCCCATACGTGTTGAATTGAAAAGCCTTACCGAAGAGGATTTTGTTAAAATACTTACAATACCTCAGAACGCTCTTTTAAAGCAGTACGCGGCGCTTCTGCAGACCGAAGGGGTTGCCATTTCGTTCGAGGAAAGCGCTATAAGGGAAGTTGCCAAAACCGCCGCAATGGTAAATGAGCAGGTTGAAAACATAGGCGCAAGAAGACTGCACACCATTTTAACAACTCTGCTTGATGATATACTTTACGAAGTGCCCGATAAAATGCCCGATGGTGAAATTGTTATTACAGGCGGGATGGTAAATAAAAAGCTTGATTCGATTGTGAAAAACAGGGATTTGAGTAAATACATTCTGTAATTAAAAAGTCCGGCATACAGCCGGACTTTTTTTTGCTCTTTTATTTCTTTCCTTTGGCATGAGTGTCTTTATCGCCAAGCGCGAACTTGAACGGAAGCACTACGGTGCTTTTAACTGCCTTTCCGCTTTTGTCAATTCCGGGGGAGAATTTCATTTTCTTTGCGGCATCAACTGCGGGCTGTTCAAAAATATCCTTAAGTTTAAGTTTTGTCGCATCGTCCAGAACGGTATCGTCCGCCTGTTCATAATTTACAGTAAGAACCTGGGTATCGGTCACATTCCCCTTTTCGTCTATATTCAGCTGCAGAACTACCTTTCCGGTAACGCCGAGTTTTCTGGCCAGTTCGGGGTAGGCGGGTATTGCCTGTTTTACAATCTTAGGCATTTTTTTCAGCTCAACATATTTTCCCTTATCCTGCGCGGTTATAAGAGAGAAGGAAATGAGCATAAACAGAAGAATTAATTTTGTTTTCATTTTAAACCTCATATATATTAATAAATTTGACTTGTCTGTTTGTAATTAGGAGTAACTTCTATAGAGGGGAGCGCATGAAGAAGAAGTTCTATTTTATTATTCTGGTTTTCAACCTGGCTGGTAAGTTTAATTACCTGGCTTTCGTACGATTCCGATTTTCTTGAATACATTAGCGCTAGTATAAACAATACAATTGCTGCCGCATAGGGGAGTATTCGTCCAATAATTTTTGCATAATCGGGCCCGTTTAATTTTACGGTTTTTTGTTCAGAGGCGCCGTAAAATATCTTTTTATCAAGCTCCGCTGGGAATGGTTTTGTATCTTCGGCCGCCGCAAGCTTAAGAAGACCCGATGCTTTAAAATACTTTCTCAAATTTTCATTGCCGGCAAGTGAATTGAAGAGTGCCGCTTCCTGCCCGGCGTCAAGTTCCCCGTCGTAATATTGGGCTATTAAATATTTAATTTCGTTCGTTTCCATAATTATCCTCTCGTTAAATAAATATTGGATAACTTTTCAATTAGCTTGTTCTTCGCGTCGAAAAAACGTTTTCTAAGAACATTTTCCTCTATTCCGGTAATTTCTGCTATTTCCTTGTACGATAAACCGCTGTATTCCTTAAGCACATAAACTTCTTTCTGATCTGCCGAAAGTTTTTCAAGTTCGCCGGCAACATAAGCCGAAAGCTCTTTCATATCGAATTCTACTTCTACATTGCTTTCCGATTCCGGGTCAATTTCATCTGCGTCGGCGGCTTTATACTGGTCCACATGCACCTGCTTGGTTCTGTAATATTTAAATATTTCGTTGCGGGTTGTTTTATAGAGCCAATAGCGGGAGCTTTCGTAATTTCTTATCCGTCCCAGATTTTCATACAGTTTCATAAACACCACCTGAATTATGTCTTCGCAGATAATATTATTGCCGACCATCTTATAGGTATAATTGTACAGACCTGCTTTGTAGGTCTTATACAGATAATCAAAATTATTTATTGGCCGGTTTTCCAAATTTTTCCTGTTCCTTTTACATATAGATTCTTATCGGCATAAATTGTTACCAATAGTACAAATCTTTTCAAAAAAAATCAGATAATTGATTATTTTAATGCCCCAATAAATAGGATTATAAATGAAAAAGCTCGTTTTTCTTCTTTTTTCGGCGTTTTTACTCTCCTCCTGCTCGCACACAATTCTTAACCTTTCAACGGCTAAAAGGGAAGTGGCAAATTATTACGAAAACGGGGAATATGACCGGGAAATGAATGAAATTATAAACAGCACTATAAATAAGCTTGAAGGAATGAAATTTTCCCCTAACTCTGCCGCAGTATTCGATATTGACGAAACCGTGCTTAATAACTACCCTGAAATTAAGAGGGTCGGTTTCGGCAGTGTTGATAAAATGTGGGACGAGTGGACTCTTTCGGCAAAAGCAAAGGCAATTCCTCAGACTAAAAAACTGTACGACTATCTTGTTAAAAGAGGAGTAAAAATATTCTTTATAACAGGGAGGGATCAGAGGTTTTATGAGGCTACCATTAAAAACCTTAAAGAGGAAGGATTTAATAGAATTGATACCCTTATTTGCCGTAAACCGGGGGATTTCAAATCTGCTTCACAATACAAAGCCTTTCACAGGAAAGAACTTGTTAACATGGGGGCCGATATTATTATTAATGTAGGAGACCAATGGAGCGATTCCGAAGGGGGCAACTCGGGATTGGTTGTAAAACTCCCCGATTATTTATACCTGATAGATTAACCGATTTTAAACCGGCCGGAAAGCGTTTTTTCCGGCCGGCAAATTTTTAATGCTAATATGAACTAAATCCCTTGAATGCCGAAAAGAGACCGATACCTACGGTAAAGATTGCAAAGAGGATTCCGACCAGCCCGATGATTAAAAGCACTCCCTGAATAATGAAGAATGTTTTGAATTTCCTCATCATCTCAACCAGATACATTGAATTATTTGTATAATTGGCGTCGTTTGCCTTTTTGCCTGCCGAATAAAGAAGAACCCCCATCCAAATAGGGAGCCAGGCTATAATTATTCCAATTATTGTTAAGGCCGCCAGCCCTCCGTATATAATTAGAAAAATACCGAGGAATTTAAGCCAGCCAGACATATCGACTGCGATATGTTTAATTTCCTGTACTACGAATTCATCCTTAGGTGCCTGCTGATCGAACATATGGAATCTCCTTTTTTTGTGTAAAAAAATTGAAAATTTGCCATAAGGGGTTATTATTAGGGCAAAATAGGGAATCATTTTTTAATCTCAAAGCCCTTTTTAAGGGGGGTATAAAAACTAATTCACCATTTTTCCTTATATTTCGGCTCAAAAACTAATTATATACGAGTAATTTTAATGCAGCCAAAACAATTTTCAGACATTCCAAAAGCATACAGCCCGCGCGAAGCCGAAGACAAATGGCGTCTCTACTGGGATGAACACAAACTTTATCGCTCCGAACCGGATGAGAGTAAAACTCCTTATTCAATCGTAATTCCTCCTCCTAACATCACGGGAATTCTTCACATAGGACACGTTCTCAATAATACATTGCAGGATATTTACATCCGCTACAAAAGAATGTGCGGATATAACGCGCTCTGGGTGCCCGGCACCGACCATGCATCCATAGCAACCGAATCGAAAGTGATTGCACAGCTTAAAGAAAAGGGAATTAGCAAAACCGACCTTTCGAGAGAGGAGTTTCTTGAGCATTGCTATGAATGGAAGGAAAAATACGGCGGAATAATCATTCAGCAGCTTAAAAAACTTGGCGTCAGCTGCGATTGGACCCGTGAACGCTTTACTATGGATGAGCATTATTATAAAAAAGTTATAGAAGCTTTTGTAACATTATATAAGAAAGGTTTAATCTACCGTGGCTACCGGATGGTTAACTGGTGTCCCGCTTCCAAATCGGCCATCTCCGATGAAGAGGTTTTATACAACGAAGTTAAAGGAAAACTATGGTATTTCAAGTACCCTGTTAAGGATAGCGATTCGTTTGTTATTGTTGCCACTACACGTCCCGAAACCATGCTGGGCGATACAGGCATTGCCGTTAACCCCGAAGATGAAAGGTACAAAGATCTTATAGGCAAGAGTATTCTTCTTCCGATTGTTGGAAGGGAAATACCCCTCTTTGCCGATTCTTATGTTGATAAGGAATTCGGCACCGGCGCGGTTAAGGTTACCCCCGCGCACGATGTTAACGATTACGAAATGGGACTCCGCCATAAGCTGGAGATTATAAATATTTTCAACGAAGACGCATCAACAAACGATAACGTTCCCGAAGAATACAGGAATTTGGACCGCTACGTTGTGCGCAAGAAAGTTGTTGCTAAGCTTGAAGAATTGGGGCTTCTTGTTAAAACCGAAGAATACACCAATAAAGTAGGTTACTCTCAGCGGGGCGGCGTGCCTATTGAGCCGTACCTATCGGAACAGTGGTTCATGAAAATGGATGAGCTTTGCAAACCTGCTCTGCAGGTTGTTGCCGAAGGAAAAATTAAATTCCATCCCGAACACTGGGTTAAAACCTACGAACACTGGATGACGAACATACGCGACTGGTGTATTTCGCGCCAGCTCTGGTGGGGGCACCGCATACCGGTATGGTATAATAATAAAACGAAAGAGATTTACTGCGAAACCGAACCTCCGAAAGATATTGAAAACTGGACACAGGAAACTGACGTTCTCGATACATGGGCATCCAGCTGGCTGTGGGCGCAGGATGTATTTACAAATGATAAAGACCAGAAATATTATTATCCCACTAGTCTTCTGGTTACCGCGCCCGATATTATTTTCTTCTGGGTTGCCAGAATGATTATTGCCGGGCTCTATTTTATGAATGACATTCCCTTTAAGGATGTTTATTTTACCAGTCTTGTGCGCGATGCGCAGGGGAGAAAGATGAGCAAATCATTGGGCAACTCCCCCGATCCTCTTGACCTGATTGACGAATTCGGCGCAGACGCCCTCCGCTTTACCATTAATTATATTGCTCCTTTGGGGCAGGATGTCCTTTTCAGCAGCGATAAGCTTGAAATAGGAAGAAATTTTGCAAACAAGATGTGGAACGCCGGGCGTTTCCTTCTGATGAACTCGCAGAATATTAAGCTCGACCCCGCATTGAAAGACAAACATATCGATTTCACCGACAGGTGGATTCTTTCCCGTTTTCAGAAGACAGTTAAGGAATTCGGCGAAGCGCTCGATAAGTTCGAAGTTAACAACGCTTCTAAAATTGTCTATGCCTTTGTATGGAATGATTTCTGCGACTGGTATGTTGAGCTTGCAAAGAACCGTCTTTATCAGGGGGAAGAAGAGGTTAAATCGGCTCTTCTTACAAGGGCAATTTATCTCTTCGGAGAAATGCTTAAACTCGTTCATCCTTTTATGCCCTATATAACGGAAGAAATATGGCAGCTTCTTGATGAAAGAAAACCGGGGGAAAGCATTTCCGTTTCACAATTCCCGCAGTACGATGCCGGCCTTGTTGATGAACAGGCGGAACGCGAAATTGAATTCGTTCAGGATGTTATAACCGCAATACGAAACATAAGAGGGGAAATGAATATTTCTCCCGCCAAGCCGATTAATGTATATTTGAAATCGGATAAGCTTACCGAAGAACAGCAGAGATATATTAAATCGCTTGTAAGGGTTGAAGAACTTGTTGTTGATGCCGATATGGCAAAACCAAAGGCAAGCGCCTCGGCAGTTGTTAAAGGATGCGATGTTTTCATTCCTCTTGAAGGGCTTATTGACCTTGATGTTGAAAGACAGAGGATTGAAAAGGAAATTAACCGTTTGACCGGCTCGCTTGAAGGAGTTAAGAAAAAACTTTCAAACGAAAGTTTTGTTGCAAAGGCTCCGGCCAGCGTAATTGAAAATGAAAGAAGCAAACAGGCCGATTGGGAAAGCGCTCTTGCCAAACTAAAGGCCATTCTAAACGACCTTAACTGAAATTAAGTAACGCGGATTTATTATGATTTATATAATCATTTTCAATCCGCGTTTTTATTTACCAAAAGCGATAGTTTTTTCAGATGGAATTCGTAATCATCTCTTACTTTATATGATTTTGCCGGTATTTGTTAATTGCGCTCTTTCGAACAAATGAACCATGAAAATGCTTGGTTTTTATGCTGTATTGAGCATATTTAAAAATTCCGGCAAAATTTTACATTACAATAACAAAATTAATGGGAAATTTGATATTACCGGAATAATCACCATTTCATCCCCTTTTCTTAACAGGCAATTTATTTATATTTGACTTGTAACTTAACAATTTCTATAAGCGGTAAATGTACGCACAAGTAGTTTTTCCTTTGCCATTCAGAAATGCCTTCACCTATTCGGTGCCTAAGGATTTTACCGATTCGGTAAGGGTAGGGGTGCGCGTTGTAGTCCCTTTCGGCAAAAGGGTTATGACGGGTTTCGTTGTAGGCCTTTCGGAGACAACCGAAGTAGGGGAAACCAGGCCCGTACGCGATGTTCTGGATGAAAACCCTATATTCGACCCGGCATCGCTTAAATTTTACGAATGGGTGGCAGAGTATTATTTAAGTTCGCTCGGCGAGGCACTCCGCAATTCAGTTCCCTACGGTTCGGATGTCGAATCGAAAAGGAAAATTGTCTCTGACCCCGGATTCTGCGCCGAACTGCTTGAAAGGGAAAAGAAAAAAACCTCAATACGCGCTAAACTGCTTGAACAGTTTGCCGTTAAGGAAATTCACCGCATCGCGTCTCTTCAAAAGGAGATAAAGAAAAAAAATATTTACCTTGCGCTCCGCTCGCTCGAAAAAGAAGGGGCTATTTCAATACTTAACGAAATTGAAGACGCAAAGGTAAGGGTTAAAAAAGTAAAAGCCGTTAAGCTGGCAAAAAGCACCGATGAGATTTACGGGTTTANGCCCGAGATTGAAGCCAATTCACCAAAGCAGGTGGTAATCCTTCTTGAACTGCTTGCCAATAAAAACGGATTTGTTCTATTGAGCGAACTGCTTAAGAAAACAAAGACCCACCAGGCTTCAGTTACATCGCTTGTGAGCAAACAGCTTGTTGAAGTATTCGATAAGGAAATAGACAGGGTTTATTCCGAAACATATCAGGAAGAACATCAACAGCTTACTCTTACACCGCGGCAGAATGAAATAGTTGAAGAAGTTAATGCTAAAATTGCTGAAGAGGCGTTTCAGCCTTACCTGCTTTACGGATTAACCGGAAGCGGAAAAACGCAGATATATATTGAACTTGCAAAGCGGGCGCTTGCCAAAAACAGGAATGTGCTTATTCTTGTGCCCGAAATTTCGCTTACGCCGCAGATTACTTCGCGCTTCATTAATAACCTGGGCAAGTCGGTTGCCGTTATGCACAGCCGCCTTTCGCTTGGCGAAAGATACGATACCTGGCGCGGCATTATTGCGGGTAAATATAATGTTGTAATTGGTCCCCGCTCGGCCCTGTTTGCACCTCTGCCCAACCTAGGATTGATTGTGGTTGATGAAGAACATGACCAGAGCTATAAGCAGTTTGAGATTGTACCCAAATACCATGCCCGCGACGCCGCAATTATTAAAGCGCGGTTCAATAACTGTCCCGTTGTTCTCGGTTCGGCAACCCCTTCGGTTGAAAGCATGTACAATGCGCTTAACGAAAAATTCAAACTGCTTGAACTGCTTGAAAGGGTTGACGGCGCCAGCATGCCCGAAATTAAACTGGTTGACGTTACTATAGAAAAAAAGAAACAGAAAATGGAGGGGGTTTTTTCGAAAACCCTTCTTGAAGAAATTGACACGCGTGTTAAGAAAAAAGAAAGCGTTATCCTTCTGCAGAACAGGAGAGGATTTTCGACACAGGTCTTCTGCAGCGACTGCGGAGAGGTGGTTGCGTGCGACGACTGCTCTGTTTCTATGGTGCATCACCTTAACAGGAATATGCTTCAATGCCATTACTGCAATATAGTAAAGCCGGTTCCCCGCGCATGCCCCAACTGCGGCTCTATAGCTCTTAAATTTACCGGCACCGGAACACAGAAAGTTGAAGATGAACTCGCTTCTTATTTCCCCGAGGCTAAAATTGAAAGGATTGATTCCGATTCGATTGATAAAAAAGGGAAGCTGGGGATGATTCTTAACAGCTTCAGAAAAGGGGAAATTGATATTCTTGTAGGCACGCAGATGGTTTCTAAAGGACTCGATTTTTCAAACGTTACATTTGTGGGGGTTATTTCTGCCGAAACTACTTTATGGCTTCCCGATTTCCGCGCGGACGAAAGGACTTTCCAGCTGTTGACTCAGGTCTCGGGGCGGGCCGGAAGAAGCAAGCTTAAAGGGGAAGTATTAATCCAGACACAGAACAGCAAAAACTTTGTTCTGCAGAAAGTTCTTTTGAATGATTATTCCGGTTTTTACGGTAAAGAAATTCAGCTCCGCCGCGAAGGGGGGTATCCTCCTTTTTCGAGGCTCTGCCTAATTGAATTTAAGGATGAAAACGAAGCTTCGGCCAGAGGCGCATCGAATGATTTTTACAACCATCTTAAAACTTTTGCCCCGGCAATTTATATTACTCCACCGAACCCCGCGGTTATTGCAAGAATAAAAGGCTTATACCGCTACCAGATACTTGTAAAGAGTTTCAGGGATAAGGACGCATCGGGGCGCATTCTCCGCAATGCCGTTCTTTCTTCTTTCACATCGTTCAACCAGAAATCGAAATACAGGGATGTGAAGCTGATTATTGACGTCGATCCCCATTCGGTGCTTTAATGGCGGCCGGAAAAAAATATTACATAATCCACAAGCCATACGGTGTTCTTACACAATTTACCGATAAGGATAAAAGGCCAACACTCGCACAGCTGTATGATTTTCCAAAAGATGTTTACCCGGTTGGCAGGCTTGATATGGATAGCGAGGGACTGCTTATATTAACAAACGATAAAGAACTTACCGATTTCCTTCTTAACCCGAAGAACCGGCACGAACGCGAATATTTTGTGCAGGTAGAGGGGCTGCCCGCTAAGGAAGCGCTGGATAAGCTGAAGCAGGGCATTGTTATTAAAGGGGAGAAAACTCTTCCGGCAAAGGTAAAGGTAATTGAAGAACCCGGTTTTCCTGAACGGATTCCTCCTATAAGGGAAAGAAAAAATATTCCGACTTCGTGGATTAGCCTTACCCTGTTCGAGGGAAAGAACAGGCAGGTGCGCAAAATGACCGCCGCTGTAGGACTGCCGACCCTTAGATTAATAAGAGTAAGAATAGAGAATATTCACCTTACGGGTCTTGCCCGCGGAGAAGTGCGCCCGCTGAGAAAGGAAGAGATAGAGTCTTTATACAAAAAAAAGGGCTGATTGCTCAGCCCCGTACCCCATAGATCTGTAAAATTATAATTCTATTGCATTCCAATGAAATTTCCGAAGAAAGGAATCATTTTTGCAAGCAGGAAGAACACAAGCGAAATGCCCACCCAAATTGCAATAACGGCTATAATATATTTCTTTGAATTATCCGATTTAAATACTTTTGAGAACGCAATGCCGAGTACTACATAAAACCAGATTGCAACCGGATCGAGATAGCTTAACGCGAATCCGAGCGCCGTTCCCTTGCTCATTCCCAATATCGATGCAAGGCTTACATCAATATATAGCTTGCCTGCTGCAAGCGATAATATTGTTGCCAGTATGTGCTGTAGTATGAGTATATAGCTTACCAGTCCGTACGCGGCAAGGGTGTATGAATATGTGCCATCCCCCCGCAGGCCGAATTTTAAGATAAGATGATATATCCCCGCCATAATAAAGAAAACTATAAAACCCACTATAAGTCCCCCTGCAACGGCAATAACCTTTAAGAAGGGGCTGTCCATAAATTTGGATGTGGCCTCAATCTGCTGGTCTGCCTGCTCGCGCGTCATTTTGCCGCTAAGGACCATTTCGTCAAGAGCTTTTTGCTGGGCTTCCATCTGTTTCTGTTTAATTTCGTAATTAATTGCGGGATTGCTCATTTTAACAAAATTGGCAAAGACCCCCACAATAATCACAATAAACATCGGAAGGAACCAGTCAATTACCTTTGGAGGAAAATTGCTTAGTTTAGTGAATGTTTCGGAAGGGGAAGCAAAAACTCCTACCAGCTTATCCGTATGCCCGAGTTCAAATTCTTCCGAATCGTCAGGCGCTTCCTGCATTTTTGGATCTTCGTATTCTGCCATTAGCACTCCTCTAATTGGTTAGATAATACATTCAATTTGCAAAATAAATATTTATTTGCCTGTTTACAAGCAAAAAACAATGGCCCCGGGGGCCGGGCAGCGCCCGATTACTTTACCCTTCTTTCCCCGGATTGGCCTTCATTACTGTATAATTTAGCCCGCTTTAGAAAATAAAAACCGGAGGCCGACTGCGCAATAACATAGAACGCGAGTAGATAAAAATATGAATATCCAAAAATGCCGTGTTCAACGTTTTTAGCGTTTACAAGAAGTAAAAAAAGAAAAATGCCGAATAAAATAGCTGCCGCTTTGTACGATTTATTAAATACTTCCTTCTCTTCCTGGGAAAGGTTTTTAATAGTCTGATGAGTTACCTGCGTTATAATTAAAAAGAGAATGCTTGCGGTAATAATTGTCATGGTCTTCTGCAGTAGATCCGGCCAGTAGATGTGTATTATTAATACGGCCGCCGCAAAGGCAAGCCCCATCAGAAATTCGAATGTGAATAATTTTTTTAAGTTCATTTTTTCCCCTCCTCAATAATAAAAATATCCTCAACTGTTGTGTTAAATAATTTTGCTATTTTAATTCCGAGCGGCAGGCTGGGGTCGTATTTTTCCCTCTCTATCGCATTAATAGTCTGGCGCGAAACATCTAGAAGTTTGGCAAGCTCCTCCTGCGATAAATTCCTCCCGGCGCGTAGTACTTTTAATTTATTTTTCATTCTCCCTTGTTCTTATCTTATACTAATAAATAATTTCAATTGTTCCTGTAGTAATTTCGATTTACTTAATACCCGTTGCCCGGGCGTTTATCTTCCGGCCGCAATATTTGGCCAATTGTTACTACCGCGCGTAAAACAATATAACGCATATCTATTATTTATATTTTGTCTGCGCCAACAGGAAAGAAAATGCAAACATGGGTCCGACCACAATAGCTAAATCAAAAACCAGAATTTTTATATTAAAACAAAAGTATAGCAAAATACAGGTTATAAATGCAAATACGATAAACGCAAAAGAGGTGTTTGCCTGTTCTAGAAGAATCAGCCTTTTAAGTTCATCCATTTTTCTCATTTTATAATGACGGGCTAACAGCAAATATCCTGTTCCGACAAGCCCGAGTACTAAACTTATATACCCCGCAGTACTGTTTATATGTTGACCGGATGTGCTGTATAAAGAATGTGATGATATTATTATTAATAGAGCCAAAGTATAAGAAACCAGAAAGACTAATTTTGGATTTGGAAAGCCGAATTTTAAAAAAGCATTATCCAGTTTGGTTTTTATAGAAATAGTAATGTCTTCTTCCGGGCGGCTTTGGAAATTTTTCTTTTCGGTATATGACAAAAAGAAAGAAAAAACAAATGAAGTAATTAGTACTCCAATGAATATCATTTCCGAGGGTAGAAATATAAAATTGAGCGAAAGCCCCTTTAATAGAACAGTTGTAATATTTACGAAGGAAAGTCCTATTAAAACGGACTCGGTAATTATATTGTTTTCACAAGGCAATTCGTCTGAGTCTATCTTTAAAATCGCCAGCATGCCTATAAATAACATAAATTGAATATAGCCGGCAATTAATGCGAAATAATTAATAAAATTGAAATATATTTTTTGAGTTTAAGATATATTTTAATTAAGTATTTGAATGAATCAAACGGGATTAATGTTTTATCAAGATCAATA
>DAHYUM010000089.1 GCA_027398005.1 bacterium | reverse complement strand
ACCTCTGGAAAAAAGGATGGCTTGGCGAGACATATGTAAAAATTGGAGCGCCGGCCAACAGCAGCGGAATAATAAAACGTTTTAAAAGGAGGATAACCGGTTTTGGAAAAACAGCATTTAATTATTTTGTCACCCCTCCTGAGGCTGCAGTGGCATTAAGCAACGCGGCGCCGGCGTGCGGCTGCGGAGATAATGCTATTATTTCAGAAAACATACAATGCGGATGCGGTGATGTGCCGGGAAAAGCAGAGTGTCAGGCTCCCTGCCCGGAGGGAATGGGGACAGCTTATTCGGACAAAAATGGGAATGAATCTTTTAAGAGAAAGCTGTTTAACGAAACCGTAAAGGCAACTTTAATGGTTCTAAAATTTATGGCATTGGCATTTATTTTAGAGGCGATAATTGTTCTTTATATTCCCGATAAACTGATAATTAGTACACTTGGGCGCGGAAGTGTTATTTCGATATTCTGGGGAGCTTTGATTGGCATACCGGTTTATACCAGCAACCTGAGCGCATTGCCATTAATTGGGGGGCTGCTTCAGCAGGGGATGAGCCCGGCGGCGGCTCTGGCATTTTTAATTTCGGGGCCAATTACAACAATACCTGCATTAGCGGCAGTTAAAGGATTAACAAATAAAAAGGTATTCTATTTATATGTTTCATTTTCCTTTTTCGGCGCACTTTTTTTCGGATATCTTTATTACCTAACCGGAATAATATTTTAAATAACAAAGACCGGCTCGAAGCGATCCGGTCTTTTTATTAATGCCAATTTAGTATTACAATTCAATTTCGGCGGCGCCGGTTTTAATAATTTCGCCGACTTTATGGGCTACTTTATCGGGCGTATCGGCATCCATGCCGGTTCTGTTGCGCCATTCGAATTTTTCCCGTTCGTAGTTAATATAATTCTTCTGGAAATTGGTGAGCGTAAGTTTTGGATGGACTACACTTACGACGATATTATCGTTTGCAAGCTCCTGCCGTGCAGTAAGCGAAATTGCATTAAGGGCATATTTTGTAGAAGCATAGCCGGCAAGCATAGGAAAGTAATTTTTTGAAACGCGCGAGCTTATGTTTACAATTGCGCCTCCCCCCTGTTTTCTCATAACAGGGGCCACCTTCTGCATGGCATTTATAACGGCAATCACATTCAGTTCAAATACCTGTCTGTATAGTTCAACATCAATAGCTTCAACAGCGCCGAATATCCCCTGTCCGGCATTATTAACAAACACATCAATTCTTCCGAATTTTTCCAAAGTTTTCGAAATAAGGTTATCTATATCTGCCGGTTTTCTCATGTCAGCCGCTACTGCATAAGAGCCTTTAATTTCCTTTTCGGCGGCTTTTAATTTATCGGCAGAGCGGGCGGCAAGCACCACTTTAGCCCCCAAAGAAGCGAGATATTTTGCTGTTTCAAGGCCTATCCCCTCGGATGCCCCGGTGATTACAACAACTTTGTCATTTATTTCCATTTTTTCTCCCGGATTAGTTAGAATTTACAATTTTCGTGTTCAGTTATATTCAACAACGCAACATATAAAAAGTTCATCATTTTCTTCAAATTATCTTCAGAATTGAGGAATAAGTTTAGAATGTAAATAACAAGGATAAAGCAATCTTTTTAACAAACAATAGGAGAAATAAAATGAAAAAGACAGCATTGGCACTTATGTTATTATTTGCGTTCCCGTTATTCGCGCAGAATGTAAAGGTTCCTGCAAAGGTAAAAGACGCGTTTTCCAAATTGTACCCTAAAATTGCATCGGTAAAATGGGATAAAGAAAGCGCAAAGGAATATGAAGCAAGCTTTAAGGATGGCGTAAATGAATGCACAGCCGCTTTCGATCCCGCAGGGAACCTGCTTGAAACTGAAATACAGGTTGCAACCGGCACACTTCCTTCCACAGCATCCGATTTCATAAAGGCAAAACACCCGGGATTTACAATTGATAAAGTTTTCAAAATTACTAACTCGAAGAAAGAAGTTACATTCGAAGCCGAAATAAAGAAAGGGAAGAAAATGCTTGAAGTTTCTTTCATGCAAGATGGCAAACCTATAGTTAAAAAAGGCGCCCCTGAAAAAGATTAATTAATGCCGAAACTGATTTTGTCTCATGTGAGGGAGTTTTTCAGGGAAAACTCCCTTCTTTATTTTCCGGCTTTAATTAACTTAAACTTTATTCATAAGTATGATTTTCTTATTATATACTTAATAATGGTAAAAATGGTTAAACTGTTTAAAATAAGTATTTGTCTAATTAATATTCACAATTTTAAAGAGGGTAAAAATGTATAATAATTTAAAAATTAAATTCGCTTCCGCATTTATTGCGCTTCTTCTTTTCAGCGGGATGGCTTTTGCTCAAGCAAATTACAAAGTAACCGGCAAAATAATGATTGGCGGCGAAACAAGGTGGGATTATCTTTCAATAGATAAAACACATAATCATCTTTTTGCTTCGAACAATAACAAGGTTCAAATAATAGATTTAAAGACAGAGAAAGTAATTGGGGAAATTGACGGCCAGACCGGCGTGCACGGAGTTGAGTTCGTTCCGGCCCTTAACAAGGGATATATTTCCAACCGCGACGGGCAGATAACCGTATTCGACCTGAAGACATTTAAGGTATTAAAGAGCATAAAAATTGAAGAAAAGAATCCGGATGCCATAATGTACGATTCATATTCAAAGAGAATCTACACAATGAACCATACCGGAAAGAGCGTAACGGCAATTGACCCCGTAAAAGATGTTCCCGTTGCAACCGTATCGATTGACGGAACCGCGGAAGCCGCCGCAAGCGATAACCATGGAAGAATATTTGTAAACCTTGAAGACAAAAGCGAAGTATGTGTAATAGATACAAAGACTATGAAAGTAATTGCCAACTGGAATATAAAACCGTGCGAAGCCCCCACAGGAATGGCAATTGATTTAAAGACCAAAAGACTATTTACCGTCGGCGAAAACCGGATGGCGGTTCTCGATTATAACACAGGCAAAGTAATAGCCACACTTCCCATTGGGGGAGGATGCGACGGATGCGCATTCGATCCGGCGGCTAAATTAATATTCTCTTCAAACGGAGAAGGCACTATGTCGGTAATTAAAGAGGAATCGGCAGATAACTTTAAACCCGCGGCAACAATTGAAACGGTTAAAGGCGCAAGAACAATTACATTGGACCCTGTAACGCATAAAGTATATTCTCTTGCGGCTTTTGAAACAGGCAAAACAAACAGCGACGGGAAACCGGAAAGAATTTTCGGCGTGCTTATTGTATCCCCCGTTAAATAATTAATTTCATTTATATCCGGAATCAGATATGAAAAAGTTATTATTTCTTGCGGCAATATTCATTGCCGCAAGCGTAAATGCCCAGAACAATCTTGAATACTTTCTGAAATCTGCCTTTGATAACAATCCGCAGATTAAAGAGTACGGCCAGTCTCTTCTTTCATCAAAATACGAGCGCGACCTTATTGACGCGGAGAATGTACTCCCCAAACTGAGCGTAAGCGCCAATTATGTGTTTTCCCCCTATTTTAACAACGGCGGAAAACTTATTTCGGCAAATCCATCCCCCGACGCAATAGGATACGACATCGGCCTATCCAACGGCGGGCTTTATTCGGCCCTGTTCAATGTTGACAAAAATATATTTAACGGCGGCGTTACCGATGCCCTTATGAAACAGGTTTCAATAAAGGACGAGACCACAAGCAATAATCTTCTTCTGCTTAAGCACGAAATTGAGAAACAGGTTACCGATCAATATTTACAGTCACTGCTATCATTAAAAATGATAGATCTTGAGAATGAGATACTCGGAAATCTTAAAGAAGAAAGCGCCGCTGTAAACCGGCTTAAAGAGAAAGGGCTTGCAAAGGAATCGGACCGGCTTTTACTTGACATTGAAGTGCAGAACCAGACTAACGCCCTTAACAGCTCAAGAACCCAGTACAGGTGGAACCTTAACCAGCTTTATGCAATATGCGGAATAAGCGGGGCCGATTCTGCAAGAATAGATTCGGTTGCGCTTGCAAGCGCGGCCTTTAAACCGGGCTCGGAATATCTTAAAAAATACGCGCTCGATAGCCTTGCACTGCTTAACCAGCAGGAGATATTCGAAACTAAATACAATCCGCAGGTCTCCCTGTTTTTTAATACCGGCTTGATGGCGGTTGAACTAACTGGGATACAGAGAAAATTCGGCCTAAGCGCGGGCATAAATTTCTCGCTTCCGATTTACGACGGCAATCAGAAATCCATTACCCGTCAACAGAATGAGATTTCACTTAAAACGGTTTCTTTTTACAAAGACTATTTTAACTCGCAGTTAAAAACACAAAGGAACAATTCATTTAACCGGATAAATTCCTTGAAGGAAAACATTTCAAATCTTCAATCGCAGATTGCCTCATATATGCGGGTTATCGATATTTCCAGGAAGGAATATGAGAAGGGGCTTTTATCGATGCTTGATTATCTTACCATAATGAGGAATTATATCGATTTAAAAAAGAACCTGCTCACGGCTCAAAACGATTATCAATTAGAAATCAGCAATTATAATTATTGGAACTGGTAATATGAAAAGAAAAGGATTATTCATCAAACAAGCATTAATTGTATCTGTTATAGCCGGCTTATTTTTATCGGCGTGTTCATCGCAGGGGGATGAGCAGAGCAGTGAAAGCGGTTTCTCGCCGGTTGGCATAACATCCCCAAGGCTTTCTAAAATGACCGACTTCCTTAATCTTACCGCATCCACAATATTCCTTAAAAAAGAGGCCGTAAGGGCTCCCTTTGCCGGATATATTCAGAAGGTATTGAAAAATGTAGGGGATGGAGTTAACGCGGGGGATGTAGTTCTTCTGCTTCAGACCAGGGAAGAAAATGCGCTTGGCAGCGGCGATAATTCGCTTGTGCAGATTAAAGCCAAGTCAACGGGCATTCTTACACAGCTCAATTATCATACAGGCGATTATGTTGCCGAAGGGGAACAGATTGCCGGAATTGCGAACCCATCGTCACTTACAATTCAGCTTAATGTACCATATCAGAACTTAAAAGAAGTGCGCGTCGGCTCGGCATGCACTATTATTCTTCCCGACGGCAGAACGCTTGCAGGCAAAATAGATAAATCGATGCCCATTGTTGACGCATCCGCGCAGACGCAGACTTTTCTGGTTGACTGCGGCTCTATTGCCAGCCTGCCGGAGAATTTAAATCTGGCAGTCCAAATTCCGGTAAAATATGCGCCGGACGCGGTAGCCGTTCCTAAAAACTGTGTCCTTAGCAACGAAACTATGGATGAGTTCTGGATTATGAAACTGATTAACGATTCCACTGCCGTAAAGGAAAAAATTACCAAGGGAATTGAAAACGATTCTCTCGTTCAGATTGTAAGCCCTAAACTCACCCCTTCCGATAAAATTATTATTGAGGGGGGATACGGCCTTGCCGATACTGCCAAAGTTATTGTAAAACGGTGATTATATGAATAATTTTTATACTAAATACAAAAGTCCAATACTTGTAATACTCCTTATCATCTTATTCGGCGGCGCGTATTCGCTTAACAATATGAAATCGGGCTTATTCCCGGATATAACATTCCCCAAAATTAAAGTGATTGCCGAAAACGGCCAGCAGCCGGTAGATAAGATGATGGTTACTGTTACAGTGCCTCTTGAAAATGCAATTAAGAAGGTTGAAGAGCTTGAATATCTGCGCAGTACAACCAGCCGCGGAAGCTGTGAAATTTCTGCATTCATCAATTGGAATGCCGACGTTGATTTGGGCAAACAGCGTGTAGAAGCTCAGATAAACGAGATTAGAAGCCAGCTCCCCCCCGATATTTCAATCACTATTGAAAAGATGAATCCCTCCATACTTCCCGTAATGGGATTCTCACTTGAAGGGGATGGGAAAAGCCAGATTGAATTAAGGCAGATTGCCGAATATACGGTTAAACCTTTTCTTTCCAGAATTAAAGGGGTATCCAAAATTGCCGTAATTGGAGGGAAGACAAAGGAATACCAGATAATTCTCGATCCGGTAAAGATGAGCGAACTTGGCATTACCCCTTCGATGGTTGAAACAGAGCTTCAGCAATCGAACCTGTTAACCGCCAACGGGTACCTTCAGGATTATAACCGACTTTACCTCTCAGTTACCGATGCTTCAATAAAAAACAAAGAGGAGTTGGAAAACACCCCGCTGAGCGTATCGGATAAGAGAGAAATTCTTATTAAGGATATAGCAAAGGTTGTAATAGGCGAAAAAAAGGAATATGTAAAAATTAATGCCAACGGCAAAAATGTTCCCCTTGTAGCCGTTGTTAAACAGCCGAATGTAAACCTGCTTGAAGTTGTAGCGGGAGTAAAAGCACAGCTTCCTGCACTCCAGAAAATATTGCCTGCCGGCGTTAAGCTTGTCCCTTATTACAATCAGGCCGACTTTGTAAGCGACGCAATAGGAAGCCTGCGCGATGTTCTATGGATTGGCCTTCTGCTAAGCATTATAGTAACTATAATCTTTCTCCGTTCGCTAAAGGCAAGCTCGGTAATACTGCTTACAATTCCCCTTACAATTGGCTTAACCCTTACGGTACTGCTTGCCCTCGGGTATACATTCAACATTATGACAATAGGCGCAATTGCCGCTTCGATAGGGTTAATAATTGACGACGCCATAGTGGTTGTTGAACAAATACACCGGACACACGAAGAGCATCCCGAAAGAGGCAGTTTTGAACTTGTAGGCAAGGCAATTAAATACCTCTTCCCCGCTATGGTGGGCTCTTCTTTAAGCACTATTGTAATTTTTCTTCCTTTCGTGCTTATGAGCGGAGTTGCAGGTGCTTATTTTAAAGTTATGACCGACACAATGATTATAACATTAACCTGCTCATTCTTTATAACATGGATTGGCCTTCCGGTTATATACCTTCTTATTTCGGGCAACGCATCATTCGAAAAAGCAATTCCGCATGAGACCAAGACCAAAACCTGGGTCGATTATTTCATTCACCGCCCTGCAATTTCAATTGTATTCGTTCTTGCATTAATAGCGGCATCAATAATTATACTGCCCAAACTCCCAAGCGGATTTCTGCCCGAAATGGATGAGGGCTCTATAGTGCTCGATTTTAACAGTCCCCCCGGCACTTCTCTTGATGATACCGACAGGATGTGCCGTTATATTGAAAGCGTACTTAAGACAATACCCGAAGTACAAAGCTACTCGCGCAGAACCGGCACCCAAATGGGATTCTTTATTACCGAACAGACCAAGGGGGATTATCTTATACAGCTTAAGAAGAACAGGGATAAAACCACCGAAGAGGTTTCCGACGAAATAAGGAAGAAAATTGAAGCTGACCTTCCTTTCCTGCGTGTCGATTTTGGACAGGTTATCGGGGATATGCTTGGGGACTTAATGGCATCGGTACAGCCGATTGAAATTAAAATATTCGGCGATGACAGGGATCAGCTTAAGAAGACCGCAGAAGAAGTGACTAAAATTGTTGAAGAAACCCCCGGCACTGCCGATGTATTTGACGGCATTGTAATTGCGGGCCCTTCAATTTCGTATACTCCCAAAGCGACGGCTCTGTTAAAGTATAAACTTACACCGCAGGATTTTCAATTCCAGATGCAGACAAAAATGGACGGCGTTCAGGCAGGAACCATTCTGGAAAACGTAAAAGCGGTGGATATAACAATGTTCCAGTCCCCTTTAAACCCGACTCTTAGAGCAATAAACAATTCATCCATATTCCTGCCCGACGGCAGATTGAAGCCCATAGGTGAATTTACCGATTTTAAGATAATACCGGGCGTTGCAGAAATAGAAAGGGAAAACATAAAACAGATGGTAGCGGTTACAGGAAGGCTTAACAACCGAGACCTTGGGAGCGTTCTAAGCGACATTCAAAAAAACATTGCCGCCAAGGTACACCTTCCCCCCGGAATTGAAATTGTTTACGGTGGCTCCTATGCCGAACAGCAGACCGCATTCCACGAACTTCTTATAATTCTTATTCTTGCGGTGCTTCTTGTATTTACAGTTATCCTATTCCTTTTCCGTAAAGTGCGCGTTGCCCTTGCAATAATCTTTATAGCATTTTTAGGACTTGCCGGAAGCGTTATAGCCTTAATGATAACCGGCACTCCTTTAAACGTGGGAAGCTACACAGGCATTATTATGATTATTGGTATAATAGGCGAGAACGCAATATTCACATATCTGCAGTATAACGAAGCGCGTATTGGAGGCAAAAACAAGGATGAAGCTATTGTTTATTCAATCTCGATGAGGCTCCGTCCAAAATTAATGACCGCCCTTGGCGCAATTACTGCATTATTCCCTTTAGCCTTGGGAATAGGCACCGGAGCTCAGCTGCATCAGCCCCTTGCAATTGCAATAATTGGAGGATTGATTTTCGGCCTGCCTCTGTTATTAATTGTACTGCCTACTCTGCTTAGGAGAATTGAAAAATAATTTCAATAAGACCGAATTTTAATTTCAAATCCGCCTGCGGGCGGATTTTTTTTGCCCCGCCGGGCAGTAACGCCCAAATTGGCTCGTTTAAATTAGCTTAAAATTGGCTGTTTCAAAGAAGCCAAATTTTAGTTATGTTTATAGTGGAAGATTGACCGGAATGGGATTATGATACTTCTTAATCTTGATAGAAGCAGCAAAATACCCCTCTTTAAACAGGTATTCAGCCAGTTGAAAGAGAAGATTGAGAATGAGATACTCAAACCGGGCGATTTGCTCCCCCCGACCCGCACTTTCTCGGAACAGCTTGGCGTAAACAGGACTACCATATACAAGGCATACCAGGAATTATGGGCTCTCGGCTACATCGAAAGCCGTTCAGGCTCCTATTCTTATGTAAGGCAGAGAAGGGATCTTCAATCCACTTCGGAAGAAACAGTACACAATTCGATTAATTGGACACTCCGGGTTAATCCCAATGCTGAAAAAGTCTACCGGATGTTCGGAAAGGCGAACTATCCTTTCAGCGAAAGCAAAATCGATTTCGACGGAATTGATTTCGGCAGATTGAATCCAGATACAAGAATTTTTCCCGTTCAGGAATTCAGGAAATCCTTAAGCAAAGTAATTGAGCAGAAAGGGGATGTTGTACTCGATTACGGCGAATCGAAAGGATATTTTCCATTACGGCAGTATATAGCGGGCAGAATGCGCTCGCACGGCATTTCGGTTGATGTTGACGAAATTCTAATTACCAACGGTGCTCAGAACGCCCTTGAACTTCTGGTGCGTTTATTCGCCCGCCCCGGCTCGAGGGTCTTTGTCGAATCCCCCACATTCGGAATGATATTCCCCATACTCACCTACTATAACTGTGAAATAGTGCCCATTCCGATGCTCGAAAACGGAGCCGACCTTGAAACGATAGAAAAGGAATTTAAAAAAGGCCTGCCGATATTCTTTTACACTATGCCTAACTTCCATAACCCGACGGGTATTACAACCAATCAGGAACACAGGGAAAAACTTATAGCGCTATTCGAGAAATACAGCATACCCATTGTAGAGGATGCGTTCGAAGAGGAAATGAAATACTTCGGAAAAGTTTCGCTTCCGGTTAAATCGATGGACATAAATAAGATAGTAATTTATGTGGGCAGTTTTTCTAAAATACTTTTTCCCGGCATAAGGCTCGGGTGGGTAGCCGCCGATATTGAATGCATTAACCGCCTTACTACATTAAAACGATTCAGCGACGTAAGCACCGCACTTCCCGAACAGGCGGCTCTGGCAGATTTCTGCCATAAGGGATTTTATGAACTTCATATTAAGAAGATACATAAGATTTACAGAAAGAGGATGATTCTAGCGGTACAGACAATTGAAGAGAAAATTAAAAATAAAAATGTAAAGCTTGTAGCCCCCAACGGCGGATTTACAATCTGGATTACATTGGGAAACCTTAAAACAAGCTACGAGGAAATAAACGAAATTATCCTTTCAAAAAAAGTGCGCGCAGCGCTTGGTAAGGATTTTTTCCCTAAAGCCGAAAAAGAAAAACATCTAAGGCTTGCCATAGCGAGTCTGAACGAGGATGAGATTGTACTAGGCATTGAAAGGCTTGCCGGTGCAATTGAGCAAATTTATAATAATAATTGAGATTACGAAAAAGGAGACAAAATGAACATTGAAAGTTTATTGGCAACGCGCACATCGCACATTAAAGCCAGCGCAATAAGAGAACTACTTAAGATTGCTACAAATCCGGGTATGATTTCTCTCGGCGGCGGTCTCCCATCCCCCGAAAGTTTTCCCCTTGCCCTTATTGAAGAACTTACCGATAAAGTGCTTAAGAAATACGGCTCTGCCGCCCTTCAGTACGACCTGACGGAAGGATTTATTCCTTTAAGAAAAGCGCTTATCGATTACTGCAAATCGATTGGAATTACTGCCGGCATGGAGCACATTTATATTACAAGCGGCTCGCAGGGCTTTCTCGATTCGCTTGGAAAACTTCTTATTACCCCCGGCGACCTTGTAGCGGTTGAAGGGCCTACATACCTTGCCGCCCTGCAGGCATTTAACGCCTACGAAGCTAAATATGTTAAAATGGAAACAGATGATGAAGGCTTGATTCCCGAATCGATGGAGGAAGTGCTTAAGAACCACAAAGTAAAATTTGTTTACACGGTTCCTACATTCCAGAATCCTTCGGGCAAAACTATTAAGACCAAAAGAAGAGAGCAGATTGCCGAAATAATAAAGAAATACGACGCTCTTTTAATTGAAGACGATCCTTACAGCGCGCTCCGCTATTCGGGGGACGCTCTGCCTACAATCAAATCGATGGCTCCGGATAATGTGGTTTACGTGAGCACATTCTCAAAGATATTCGCACCGGGCCTCCGCCTCGGGTTTTTCGTGGCTCCGGAACAGGTGGGAAGATGGATGGTTATAGTAAAACAGGGGGTCGACTTAAACACCTGCACATACGCTCAGGCGCTTGCAACAGAATATCTTACCGGCGATTATCTTGACGCGCACGTTAAAAAAATTATCAGCCTTTACAAACCGAAAGTAGATGTAATGGCAGACGCGCTTAAAGATTATTTCCCCGAAGAATATAAATGGACAAAGCCCGACGGAGGAATGTTCTTCTGGGTTCAGGGGCCGAATACAATTGACATGGAGGATGTTTCAAAAATTTCCATCTCTAAGGGAGTGGGTTTCGTTCCGGGTAAATTCTTCTACCCTAATCCCGATGACGGGCTTGGCACCATGAGGCTTAATTTTACATGCGTTTCGCACGAGCAGATTAAACACGCAATTAAAACAATCGGCGATTCTATAAAAGAAGAAAAAGATAAAAGGGGAATTAAATAATCATAATCCGGTATAAATAAAAAGTACGCTGTTAAAATTACACGGCACATATATAAAAAACGCCGCAATTAATTGCGGCGTTTTTATTTTAAAATAAGGGATATGTTTATTCTTCGAGGGTTGAAAGATTGCCCGGATCCTGCCCAAG
>DAHYUM010000088.1 GCA_027398005.1 bacterium | reverse complement strand
TTATTTTATTATCGGGATTAACATAACTTCTGGTTAAAGGAGCGGCAGTATTTCCCTGAGGGAGGAAATCTTTAACAGCCGAAGCGCTTGTTAAAGTAATTGTATAAACAGAACCTACAGTTAAACCTGAAGGGAATACGGAAGAGAAATAGAGATCGCGTATTTTACCCGGTGCGCTGTTTGAAGGACTGCCCCATCCCCCCTGTGTAAATGTAGTAAAACCTTTAGTATCGCAATCGGCCGGTGTGTACCAGTTAATGGTCGAATAAACTTCGCGGGTTAAACCTGCGGGGGTAGCAAGAACCAGTTTCTGATATTCATTGGGGGAAACTTTATGAACATATTTGGTGCCCTGAGGAATTGTAACATTGGCAACCGCTTTAATAGTTGATGTATTTGAGGAACCCTGATTGATTGTAATGTCTGCAGTCGTTCCGGCAGAACCGGTAACGGCGCCTGTGGTGCTTAAGGAACCCGTTGTAGCTGAAAGAGTAACATTAATTCCGCTTAACGGATTGCCGTTAAGATCGAAAGCAGAAACAGAAAACTGTCCCGCGGTTCCGTTAATAAGATTCTGGTTAGTAGGGATAATAATCAAAGTTTCGAAAGGAACATAGCTTGCGGCGTTAGCGTCGGCATCGGCCTGAATAGCAAGAGCTCTCTGTTTTAATGTATTGTCAGTAATTGTTGAAAGGTTCACATTATCGGAATAGTGCCAGATAGCAAGCTGAACGGCGGCGGCTTCTTTTTCGGGTGTGCTTAAGGAACCCGAATAAGGAAGAGGAATTAAAGGATAATAATGATTTAAAATATAAGTAATTTCGAGTGGTGTCGGGCCCTGATCGGTATAAGTATGGGGCTGCGATTCGGAATATTCGGCAAGAGGATGAGCCAGATCGATGCAGTAGAAGCTTGCGGCCTGACCATCAACGTCCCCTTTGAATGTTCCTGCATAATAGGTCATATTCTTGGTTTTATAAGGATCGTAAAAGGTAACCGTAGTAACCTTATCGGTAGAATAAACCTTAGCCGTGCTTGAGCCGGCTGCAATTGTATTTGAGAAATAAGAAAGAGGTAAATTAGTTTTTACCTTCTTGCTTCCGTCGCTGCTGGCAGAAGCAGATAAAGTTGAGCTCATTAAAGAGACTAAAAGAAGAACTGCAGTAAAAGCTCTTAAAAATAGTCCGGCTGATTTTTTCAATGATTCCTCCATTGGTTTTCTATTCATTGGTAGAGTAAATACAAGCGGAATGCCAGAAAAAAGCCTATTTTTGAGCTAAAAAGGGGGTTTTTAAAAGGAAGAATTCCTCAATATTGTTTCATAATGATACGCGGGTGTGCCTAAAAACTGCTGTTGAGCCGGGTAAAAGAGGATAAAAGAAGTGGAATATTCCACAAAATTATAAGAAAGGCTTAAAACAGCTTAAATTCGACGAATATAAATCCGTTTGTTTAAAAAAGCGGCTGTTTTAAAGGAATTTGAGGGAAAAGGACCCATTTTGTTCCAAAATGATACTATTCTAAAATCAGCAACGCTACATTCTCAATATGGTAGGTATGAGGGAACATATCTACAGGGCATATTTTGATAAGCTTATACCCCCCTTCGGCAAGCATTTGAATATCCCTAGCCTGAGTTGAAGGATTACAGCTTATATAGACCAGTTTTGCGGGTTTTAATTTTAAAATATCGTCGATGGTTTTCGGGTTCATTCCGCTTCTGGGAGGATCGGCAATTATTAAATCGGGTTGAGGCAGATTGTGTTCAGTTACAAATGGAAGGAACGATTTATTCAGGTCGGCTTTAAAGAAATGTGTATTGCCTATATTGTTCAGCGTGCTGTTGGTTATTGCGTCTTCAATTGCCGAATCGACGCTTTCGAATCCGTACACACTGCCGACGCTCTGCGAGACGAATATTGAAATAGTTCCGGCTCCGCAGAAAAGATCGTACACAACTTCATTCCCCTTAATACCGGCATATTCGAGAGCCTTGGAATAAAGCTTTTCAGCCTGGATAGTATTTGTCTGGAAGAATGAATTTGCGCTTACCCTGAATTTATATTTACCTATTAAATCGTATATAACACCGCTGCCGAAGTAGACCTTTTCATAATCGCCAAGTGAAACCTGGGAAAGTTTGGCGTTAACGTTATTAACAACCGTTGTAATGCCGGGCACTTCCTTTACAAGCCCCGCGGTGTATTCTTTGAAAAGCTCTTCTTCATCGGTATGTGTAACAAGGTTAACCATAAGGTCGCCGGTAAAATGTGACTGCTTAATTACCAGGTTCCGTAAATAACCGGTGTGTGTTTTAGTTGAATGCGCGGTTGAATTTTTTGCGGTAAAGAAATTCCGGGTATAATTTAAAATGAGGTTGCTTTGCTCCGACTGCAAAAAACACTCTTTAATATCGAGCACCTTATCGAAACGCCCGGGAACGTGAAGCCCTACCCCGAAAGGAACCGCGGGGGTGTTCGTATCGGAATTCATCTCTTCTTTGGTAAGCCACTTCTTTTCGGCAAACGAGAACTCCATTTTATTCCGGTAGAAATAAACTTTGCCCGAAGGAATAATTTCTTCAGTTTCAAAATTTTTAATCTGCCCTATTCTTTCAAAGCAGTCAATCACCTGTTCCTGTTTATACTTAACCTGCATTGCATATTCAAGGTCCTGCGCTTTACAGCCGCCGCAAATACCGAAATAGGCGCATTTAACATCGGTCCTATAGGGGGATGGAGAAATAATTTCTTCTATTTCGGCTTCGGCATAAGAGCGTTTAAGCTTAGTAATGCGCGCGTTCAGAACGTCCCCCGGATAAGCGTGGTTAACAAAGAAAACAAATTTTTTCTCGCCGTCTGTTTCGCCGATATTAATTTTGGCTATTCCTTTCCCTTCGAAAGCATAGCCTTCAATTTCAAGATTAACAATATCCCCTTTAATCAATTTTCACCTTTTTGGAGTAGTAAGTATTTAAAGCCGATGAATTTTTCGGCGCCTAATTTAAGATATGCGTTAGTTTCGTGGCTGATTTTATTGAGAAGTTTTTTGTTATATTTTTTTTCGTTTTCGGTCAGTTCGGCCCTTGCTTCTTCAAGCCTTGCCGCGCTTGTGCGGTAATACTCTTTAAGTGTATCGGTAAAATCGGCTTCCTCAATAAGAGTAAAATTCCTTTTGGTGTAATAATCATTAATCTCACCCGTAAAAAGAGGGTCCAGTTCCGAATCGAGAAAAATATTGTTAACAAAGGGGGGAATATCTTTTTTAAGCTTAACAATTTCCCCAACCGAAAGGAATCCCCCCGGCTTAAGAATTCTCTTAATTTCCTTAACAATCTTATTCCTCATAATTCCCGAAATAGAGGCCTGCGCATAAACGAGATCAAAAACGGAGGAATCGAAATCGGTAAGCTCGTAACTCATAAAGCTCGATTTAACCGCGTCCCCCGGATTGAGGATAAGATTGGTATTAAGAAAAGATTCCGTATCGTCAACAATTAAGTTAACTTCTGCGCCGTAATGCGAGGCCAGTTTTTTAGCCGCCGCGGCGCTGAACGAACCGATAACCAGAACAGCCGGTTTTTCAACTTTGACTGAATTAAGGGTGCATTCCAATTGCCTGCCCGAGCCGGGCAAAAATATTTTATCATTCATGCCGCAAATATCGGCATTACTCTATTTTCATCAAAGTTTTTCTTTCTAAATCTACAACAGAAAGTTTATAATCGATTAAAGCGCTTAAACTGCTCAAACGCGCCTCGGTAAGCCTAATCTGGCTCTGCGAAAGCTCAAAACTGGTAATATTCCCTACTTTGAAGCGTTCAAGGCTTATATTATAGCTTTTTTCGGCAAGTTCCACGGTTTTGCTAAGCACTTCAACCCTCGCTTTTGACGAGTTAAGCTTATTTACCGCCGAAATGATTTCCTTTCTTATATTGTCTTTCTGGTTTTCCAACGAAAGTTTGCTTTGTTTATAGTTGGCTTCGGAAGCTTCAACCTCGCGCGCATTTTTACCCCAATCCAGAATAGGAATCGAAATATTCAGATTAACGCTTCTGGTATCGGCAAAGCGGTTAAAAATGCTTTCAAACTGGTCGGCATTTTTATTAATACCGTACGAAGCCCTGAGATTAGCCTTAATTTCGCTCCTTGCGTCGGTTTCTTCAACTGCCAGCTGATTCAGATAGACGTCGTTTTCGGCATTAAGGATATCGGGCCTTTTTTTGAGCGCGCTTTTAACCGCTTCTTCAATATCCACCTGAACCGGCTTATAATCGACTTCCCCCTGAACATCAATATTTTCGGCAATGGAAAGGCCGATAAGAATTTTAAAATCGTTCTTTGCATCTTCAAAACTCTGTATTGAATTAAGAAGGTCGTTCTTGCTCGAGGCAAGGTCAACTTCAAGCTGAAGAGCCTGGTCTTCGGCAATAAGCCCGGCCTTGAATTTATTTGCGGCAGTTTTATATGATTCTTCAGTCTGCTTTACTTTATCCTGTGTAATAGCCAGGCTCTTTTTCGATTTAACCAGATTAAAAAATGCGGCTGATACATTATAAATGATATTCTGCTCGGCCTGGGTAAAATTTCTTTTCGCCTTTTCAAGATTTATTTCGGCCCTTTCGAGGCTGCGCGCCTGTGTGTTAATTTGAAATAACGGCTGGTTAAGGGAGATGATAAGATTGGAAAAATAGTTATTGGTCTGAACGTTATTAAGGTCAACCTGCCTGTTTCCCTGCAGAACCCCGCTTAATGTAATTGTGCCGTTTGTAAGCATAACCGGCTGAGTAATATTCAAAGTGGACTGCACCATTGTATTTTCGGTACTGTAAAAATTATCGGTTCCTGTCAAAGGATCGAATGAAGCCCTTAACGACCGGGTATAGCTTGGAACATCGAGACTTAACGAAACAAGCGAGCGGAGCCCGAGTTTCTGGGCCTCGAGGCTCTTTTCGGAACCGAGCAAGGAATAATTTGCCGATTGTATGTTATAGCTTTCCTTAAGGGCAATTGAAAGCGCATCTTCAAGCTTTAAGATTCTCTGCGGAAAAACAATTCCGGTTAAAAGAAAAATGAAAATAAAAGTAAACAACCTACGCATACTTCTCCCCCGATGTATTATATATTATTATTCATATCTTAATGATTCAATAGGATCTTTATCCGCGGCTTTTTTAGCCGGATAACTGCCGAACCCGATACCTATCATAACCGAAACAACAAAAGCCAGAATAATTGAGAATGGAGTTATTATCGTCCGCCATTCGGCATATGTTGTAATAAGCGAAGTAAGAATAAACCCCACGAACACCCCGAGCAATCCGCCCAGAATGCTGATAACCATAGCTTCGTATAAGAACTGGCTTAGAACGTCGTTTCTGGTTGCCCCAATAGCGCGCCGTATCCCGATTTCCTTTGTTCTTTCAAGAATATTGGCGAGCATAATATTCATAATGCCAATGCCCCCTACAAGAAGGGAAATACCTGCAATAGCCCCCATAACAATATTGAAAATCTTCTGGGTTTTCTGCCTCTGGGCAAGAAGCGCTTCGGGAATTACGATTTCATAATCCTCCGAGCCGTAATGCCTTCTTAAAAGCTGACGCGAAATTAAGTCCCCCGCTTTATCAACCGGATGGTCTTTTTGAATTTTAAAAGTAATCTGGCTTACCGAGCTTCTATCCACCACATCCCCCTGGTCGCCGCCGAAAATTCCCCCTCTAATTGAAAAGCGCATTCCTCCGGCAAACATCATAGTCTGCTGTTCCTCTTCGGACAATGACATTTTATATGCAAGGGTGGTATAGGGAATATAAATTTCGTTATTAAAATCGCGCGTGCCCACAGCCTGATTGCCCGAAGAGGAAACATTCTTGCTTGCTACAAGGCCAAGCACTTTAAACCATGTGGTGCCTATTTTAATTTCCTTTCCAATAGGGTCCTCGAACTTGAAAAGCTTCTGCTTAACGCCGGGCCCTATTACGCACACATTGGCAAATTCGTCAACATGGTGTTTCTTAAAGAATGTGCCTTTATCGAGCTGGGAATTGTAGATGGATACATAAGAATCGGTAGTGCCTATAATTTTAGTCTGGATTATTTCTGATTTATAAATAACGGTATTTGGCAGTTCCTTCTGGTAAGTAAAATCGTCAATGAAAGGATTGAGGTCCTTAATAGCCTGAGCATCCCTAACATTCAAACCGGGGGAAAAGGTAGCCCTGCTCTTATCGTTTCCTTTGGCTTCGGTTTTAATATCCTTCTGGTTAACTATAATGTTGTTTGTGCCCATCAGCTCAATCTGTTCGAGAGTTTCCTGCCTGGCCCCCTCGCCGATTGAAAGCATAGCAATAACAGCGCCCACGCCGAATACAATGCCGAGCATTGTTAAAGCCGTACGGAGCTTATTCGACTTTAATTCGGCCAGACCTATTTTAAGGTTTTCAATTTTATTCATATTATTTTTTCTCCGAACCGGGCATCTGGACATTTCCCTTGTTTTCGGCATCCGATTTTACATCGGTCGTTTCAAACGGATCGGTTAAAGCGACTTCTTCGCCAACCCTCAAGCCGCTGCGGACAATTATGTAGTCTTCCCCTTTATCGCCCACTTCAATTTCTCTTTTATCGAAACCGCTTCCATTTTTAACGAATACGAATTTCTTATTGTCTTTTTCGAAAACGGATTCGATGGGCACAAAAATAACGTTCGGAATTTCCCTCATAATCATTTTGTTGCTGGTGGTCATGCCAGGTTTAAGTTTTTCCGATTTCTGTTTCATTCGTATTAATACTTCGTAAACCTTAAGCTTTGAGTTATAATCCTTCACTCTTCCGAGCGAAGCGATATCGGAAATTTCGCCGAGGAAAGTACTGTCCTGGAACGCGTCGAGCTTAACCAAAACTTTCTGCCCCTTTTTAACCTTGCTTACATCAACTTCGTTAACGTTGGTAACGCTTTCCATAACTGAAAGGTCGGGCAGTTCAATAATATTATATCCGGGCGAAGCGGTATTGCCAATCTGAAATTTCCTTCCCTGGTTTTCCCAGTTGGAGCCGTAAACCACCAGGCCTTCGGCGGGCGCTTTAATAACGAGCGCTTCAAGTTCGTCTTTAGCTCTTTTAAGTTCCTGCTCCCTCTGCCTGAGCAAAAGCGCCTGGTTATTCAATTCCGATTTCTGAATAATTTTATTCGAGGCAATATCCTGCTTGGTCTGCTCGTAGCTCAATTCATTTTTCTTATGGTTAAGCTGGGCTTCCTGCTGGGTTGCCTGAGCCTCGAACTTAACCTTTTCAAGATTCAGTTTCGATTGTTCAAAACTTATTTCGGCAATTTGAAGCTGGGTTGCAAATTTGGCATCCTGCGATTTATGGTTTGCAAGAAGTTTTTCCCTGTCGGATTGAGCAACTTCCATTTTCTGCATTTCATCGCTTACTCTCTGCGCCGCATCAGTCGGATCGAATTTAACGAGAACATCCCCCGGTTTAACGTAAGTGCCTTCGGGAACAAGGTAAACAATCTTAAGAGTGCCCCTTATTCTTGGCGCCCTTAAGCTTATTGAATTTTTTGCCCTTAATTCGCCGCTTTCGGTAATCGATATTACAAAATTATCCCTTACCACTTTGTAGAGAGGAATGTTGTTATAAGAGGACTGGAAAGAGGAAATAATGAAGAATATTAGAAGTATTAGGAAAAGGGGAATGGCAATAATTACGCTTTTCCTTTTAAAGAAAGGGGGAAGTTTAGAATTATTGATTTTTTCATAAATAAAATTGAATTTGTCATTGAGAAAAGAAACTATTCTTAATCCCTTCTTTTTAGAAGGAGTTGCGTTTGCGTCCATTGGAGCTCTCCCCGATTTTCGAATAAAATTGATTGAAAAAAATCCTCTACACCATCTATTAGACTAAAAAAGAAAGGGAAAAGTTATATAAAACGGTAAAGAATTTACAAATTTATTTCATCGGCACATCCTAAAAAAGGGGAAAAATTCCCCCCTTAATTCAGATCAAAGCGGGATAACAATAAGATATAAGCACGCAATATCCTTTATTCGGTAAAAATAGAGATTCCGTTATTAAACTAATTTGGGCAACTGTTTGTTAATGTATAAAAAGGAAAAACTGGATTATGTGCGGCAGATTCGAAAATACTTTCTCGCTACAGGATCTTATTTTGATGCTCGATTCCCTAGACCTTGTAATTGAGAGTGACAAGGGGAAGCCGGAGAATATAGCGCCTACCGAGAAGATAAATTCGATAATCCCCGAAGAAAACCGTTTCCGTCTTCTCAGCTCGAAATGGGGAATACAATTTTCCCCCGAAAGCCCCCTTATTTTCAATACCCGTATAGAAACAATTAAGGAAAAAGGGTTCTGGAAAGGATTATACGATAAAAACCGGTGCCTTGTGCCAATGACCGGGTTTTATGAATGGAAAAAATCGGGGACAAAAAAGACCCCATTCCGGATATACCTTCCCGAAACGCCCGTTTTCTTTGTGGCGGCATTATATACCCTTAATAAACAGAAAGAGAGGGAAATTTCACTTATAACCACAACGCCCAACGAATTTATTTCGAAAATACATCATCGAATGCCGGTAATTATTCCAAAAGAGGGAATTGAGCGCTTTTTCTCATCCCCCGTTGAAGAGAATATTGAAATTTCGGTACCTTTGAGGGAAAACGTTAAAATGGAAATGGAGCCCGCGCTTATATAGGAAAAAACTTGGTCTTTCTTTTTATGCGGCAATACATTATCTTGAATTAAAGTTTGATAAATAAAAGAGATTAAACTTAACAAACCGAATAAAGGAAACTTATCCGCATTGATAATGAATTAATTTTGTAGTACAGATTGAGAAGGGGGGCCGGCCTTTCTTTAATTGAACCGCGTCAATAAACAGATCATTCTTCGTAACTGACAATCTATTTATTCCGGCCTTAAAAATATTATTAAAAAAACACCAGGAGTAATTTATGAACATTTACATTGGCAACTTATCAAAAGAAGTTACTGAAGATGATCTTAACGAAATCTTCTCGAAATTCGGCGCAATTAAGAGCGCAAAAGTAATTAAAGATCTTTTCACGAGCGAATCGAAAGGATTTGGATTCGTTGAAATGAACGATAACGCCGAAGCGCAAAAGGCAATTAACGAACTTAATGCAACCGATTTAAAGGGGAAGAAAATAGTAGTAAACGAATCGCGCCCGAAAAGCGGAAATAAAGGAGGCGGCGGATTCCACGGCGGCGGAAACCGTAATTTCGGAGGAGGCGGCGGCGGAAACCGTGGCGGCTATAAAGGCGGACGCAGCGGCGGCGGTAAAAGATTCTAAACTCCATTTAAAGCCGCTTGCTTAATTGTAAGCGGCTTTTTTTTGCTTTAGCTTTTGGGACTTGTTTAAAAAACCAAGTCCCGCTAAAAAGCAGGACTTGGTAAAGGGGGGGTAGTTATTATGAAAGTGAATCAAAATTATTGCTGAGGAGGTCTCTGTCTCTGAGCTCTCATTTCCTCCTGCTCCTTAAGGTATTTAGCAAAAGCTTCTTTCTGTTTTGCGTCGAGGAGTGCTTCTATTTTCTTGTTTAATTCTGTTCTGTTTTTCTGCATTGCTTCCATCATTGCCTGACGGTCGCCTCCCTGCATCTGTTCCCTTACTTTTGCCATTTCTTCATTATTTTTTGTAAGGATGTCTTTAAGCTTTGCTGCCTGATCCTTTGTAAGGGTCAGTTTTTCGGTATAAGTTTTAATCTGGGCGTTCATCCGTTCTTCCGGAGTCATGCGCTGGCCTCCAAAACCCTGAGCGTAAACGGATACAACAGACAGAATGAAAAGTACTAATGAAAACATTGCAATTTTGCGAAACATACTCTTTCTCCCTTTATGTTATGTTTGTACTGTTTTGACATTCAGGTTACTAAAAAGGTTTAACAGTTTAAACTTCTGCCCCCCAAATTAATAAATATTAATCTTTACCCCTTAATTTTGATTTGTTTTCGCATTCTTTTATTATTTTTAATTGAATAATGAAGTTATTTAAACGGGATTACAATGAAAAAGCTAACCTTTCTTCTTTTAATGCTATTACCGGCAATTGCATTGCCGCAGGTAAAATTCAACAGCGATTTTCTCAATTCGTTCGAATTCAGAAATTTCGGCGCTCACAGGGTAGGCTCCTGGCTCGGCTCAATTGCCGTTCCCGAAAATCCGGGGGAAAAATATAAATATACTTATTTCGCTTCGCCGCGCAACGGAGGTGTTTGGAAGACTGTTAACGGAGGAACTACTTTTTATCCCGTGTTCGATAAGTACGGGGTAAACACAATAGGGGATATAGCCATTGCCCCATCGGATCCGGATGAGGTGTGGGTTGGAACAGGAGATTCATACGTTGCACGCTCTACATACGCGGGTAACGGCATCTACAAATCGACCGACGGCGGAGAGAATTTTAAGCTTATGGGTTTGGCCGGTTCGCAGCATATTGTAAAAATTGTTATAGACCCAAAGAACAAGAATATTGTTTATGCCGCTTCTATGGGAAGTCTTTATTCCCCCAACAAAGAAAGGGGAGTATTTAAAACAACAGACGGGGGCAAAACATGGAAGAAGATTTTATACATCAGCGAAAACACCGGTGTAATTGACCTTGTAATAAATCCCCAAAACCCCGGGATGCTTTTTGCAACCGCGTACGAAAAATACCGCTATCCATGGCACTTTGAAGCCGGCGGTGTTGAAAGCGCAGTTTATAAAACTACCAACGGGGGCAAAAGCTGGAAAAAACTTGAAGGGGGACTACCAAAGGGAACACTGGGAAGAATTGGCCTTGCAATTTGCAGAACCAATCCCGCTGTAATTTATGCACTCGTAGAAAACCTGAATCCGAAAGACCCTTCCAAACCTCTTTTAACCAAAGGTATGATGAATACATACAGGGACGATTATTACGACCAGCTAATAGGCGGAGAATTATACCGTTCTGATGATTACGGCAAAACATGGAAGAAGACCAACAATTCCAAGGTTAACCTTAGCAACAAAGCCGCTTATTCTTTTAACCGTATTGTTGTGGACCCGAATGATGAAAATAAAATTTATGTGCTCGGCGTTTCAATATTCTATTCATTCGACGGGGGAAAGAGCTGGAAAGGCGTCGATTACGAGCCGGGACAGCTTTTTCCAAAAATGTTCGGCGATGTAAGAACTTTCTGGATGGACCCTAAAGATTCAAGACACCTTATGGTAGGCAGCGACGGGGGATTGTACGAATCGTTCGACGGGGGAAAGACAACCATTCATCATTATAATATTCCCGGCGGTGAATTTTATTCTGTTACCGCCGATACACAGGAACCATATTATATTTACGGCGGACTTCAGGACCACGAGGCATGGCGAGCGCCTTCAAACGGATGGTCCGGGCAGATTGCCCTTGATGACTGGACAATTATTGGCGCCGGGGACGGTATGTATATTAAAATTGATTCAACCAACAGGTATGCTTATTTCACGGGACAGTTCGGCCAGCAGATGAAAGCGGACATGCTTAAGGGAAGAAGAGTAAGCATCGTGCCCAAAGAAGTAAAGGGGAAGCCGGCATACC
>DAHYUM010000087.1 GCA_027398005.1 bacterium | reverse complement strand
CATGTTGGCAAAGAATGCTACGTATAATCCTTTTGGGTGTCCTTTGAACATAAAGCCTCTTTTTTTGTTAGTTGTTTTTATTTAAATATGTTTTCCGTCAGACGAAAGCGCCGGCTTACCCGATTATGCCGGCTGAAGTGAGGTTATAAAAAAGCCGGGGCAGTTTAAACAACCCCGGCTTTAATGGAAATTTATTTATTCGGCTACTGCCTCGAGCCGTTTAATAATTGCAAATACAAATGCCGCCGATAAAATACAGCAGACCACAAAAATTGCCCATACGTGCCATACTTCAAAACGGGACCAGATGAAACTGCCTACTACCAGAAGCTGATTTCCTATTGCAGTGGCGGCGAACCATCCCCCCTGCATTAAACCCTGGTAGCGTGGAGGCGCTACTTTAGATACGAATGAAATACCCATCGGACTTAAAAAGAGCTCGCCGAATGTAAGTATTAAATATGTATTTATAAGCCAGAATGAAGATACTCTTTCAACCGAAGGCTGTCCGGCCAGTGCTGTAGGCGAAGACAATCCGAATGAACCGAATGCGAGAATTGCATATGCAACCGCCGCCAGTATCATTCCAATCGCAATTTTTCTCGGTGTTGAAGGCTCAATATTCTTTTTACGCAGATAAGCGAAAAACGCTATTACTACAGGAGTAAGAACTACAATAAAAATAGGATTGAACTGCTGGAATATTTCCGGTTCGATAGGATTGATAGCCGGGAAACTCTTGAAAAGGAAATAAACTGCAGCCGCGCCGGCAATAAGAAATGCGCCGCCAATGCCCCTGTTGCGCGCGCTTGATGATTTTTTGAAAAGATAAACCACTCCGTATAAAGCGGCAATAACGCCAAGAAGCGAGAAGAGGTTAAATAAAATATTTGTGCCGGCCCCTACGCTCTTAACAGTATAATCGCGCGCAAACCAGGTTAATGTAAGACCGCTCTGCTGGAAAGACATCCAGAAGAAAATAACTACAAAGAACACAAGGAACAATGCTGTCATTCTCTTCTTCTCTTCTTCTTTCGACATTTCGAGAATCTTTGAATCCTTTGAAAGGAGAGCCTTTCTATCGGGCAGGTGTTTCTTGAAAACGAAATAAATTACAAGCGAAATTATCATAGCGCCTGCGGCTATTGCAAAAGCGTAATTGTAGCCTGTGCTGAAAACTTCAAGATATTTATGCGCGAAAGCGGTCAGGTCTGTTACATGCGAGCCGTTGCAGTTATCGGCAATTCTCTGCATTGCCGATGTGTCTTTCAATCCGTCGAACAAATACTGGTTGCAGAGCCCTGCCATATCGGCATCGTATTTCAATCCGTTGAGGCCCAGATACCATGAGCGGATTCCGCTTGCGGCGCTGGGAGCAAAAAATGCCCCTATGTTAATGCCCATATAAAAGAGAGAAAAAGCGCTGTCCCTTAATTTGGAATATTGAGGCGCGTCGTAAAGCTGTCCTACAAGAGCCTGCAGGTTGCCTTTGAATAATCCGTTTCCGAATGCGATTACGAGTAATGCGATGATAGCGAAAGGAAGCCCCATTCCGGGTATTGCAAGAAGAACATAGCCGAGCATCATAACAACAATGCCCACCATAATTACTCCCTTGTAATTCTGTGTCCTGTCTGCCAGGAAACCTCCTAGAAGGGCGAGCGCGTAAATAGAGTTCATAAAAATGCTGTATATAACCCCCGTGGTATCGGTGCCAAGATTATATTTTGCCTGAAGGAACATAGCCAGAATGGCAATCATTGTGTAGAAGCCGAATCTTTCCCCCATATTGGTGAAGAACGCCACGAATAATCCTTTTGGGTGACCTTTAAACATAAAGCCTCTCTTTTATTTGGTTCAAAAAAAAATAATTTTGCAAAGAATTTACTAAACACTCCCGAAAAGAAAAAAAATAAAAAGCCCCCGCATTGTTAACGGGGGCTTAAAATTAATTGGAATCTATTTTAATTTCCACTCTCCTTTATCGTATTTGGTGCGGAGATCCACCAGTTCCGGAAGATCCATGCCGATTGACTGGAGGAATTCGAGTTTCGGCACTCCGTTTTCGTCCCATCCTCTTCTCTTGTATACGGCGTCTTTAAGTTTTTCGTACTGTGTTTCGCGGTACTGTCGCAAAGCCGCCATCTTTTCAACGGTTGTCTTTCCTTCGGGATTGAAACCGACGGTTTCCTTTAACTGTTTATCGTATCTTTCCTGTCTCGATTCATATTCCTCTGCCGTAACAGGGCCTGCGGCTCTGTATGGCTGTCTATCCCATTTGCGGGTTCCGAATCCCCTGCGGAGATTGAACATCCTCTGGTAGTTGTAAACACGTTCCGAATCCTGAATGAGTCTCTTCCTGTCGAATTCCCTTCCTGTAACCGATTTATAAAGGGTTACATAGTTGTCAACGTGTTCGGGCACCTTGGCCGGTTCGTCTGTCTGTGCGTTATCGGCAGGCTCAACGTCGTTCCATGGCAGTTTGCATAACCCTACCAGCCCGAACCATGTTCTGAACATAGGGAAATAGTGAAGGGCTTCGGCTTTGTTTTCAAAAGTAGGAATCTGGTTGTTTACCATATCCATAAATATAAGCCATGCTTCGTCATGCTGCGGACCTTTATTTGTAAGGGCAAAGCCCCCCTGCTGTGCAAGGGATTCCTTTGAAACATATTCAGAGTATTCGAGCCCTTTATTTTCCATTGCAATATCATTAATAAACTGAGGGTCGCCCCATCCGTTATCAATGAACAATTGTTTCATTTTTCTTACGCCAAGACCCGCAATTTTGCCGAAACCTTCTCCGCGCCCAAGCATGTGAAGAAGTTCCATGGCATTATCGGCATTGCCGAAGTTGAGCTTTAAGCCCCCGGTCCTTTCTTCGTTAAGAATTCCGTTTTCGTAGCATTCCATTACAAAGGCAAGAAGAGTTGCCCAGGTTATTGTGCAGATTCCGTAGGTATCGCAGTAGAAGTTTGCTTCTATAATATAATCGGGATTGAAAATACCGCAGTTTGAACCCAAACCGCCGGCGTTTTCATATTCGGGGCCGTCTACAATTACCGATTCCCCTTTATACGGGCCAGTGCGGAGTATATAGTTGTTAACCCCTTTAGCGCAGCTCATGTTGCATCCAAGCCAGCATCCGTCCGGCGTTCCCTGCGCGAATTTTGCTTTCCAGACTTCGGAATGGATATTGCCCGCGTCTTTATGGCTTCCGAATTTATAATTGTGAGTAGGCAGAAGGTCGTAGTCGTTCATAATTTCAACAAGGTGTGCGGTACCCTTTGTTCTCATTTCGCACTGCTTTTCGTCAAGTTCCTTTATTTCCTTATTAAAGCGCTGTCCTCTTTCAATAATGGCTTTCATGTCAACAACCTTGTTCATATCGGGTTCAACCTTTGGAACAAGTGCTACAAGAGCCTTAATCTTTTTGTTTCTGAATACGCTGCCGATGCCGCCGCGCCCTGCCTGTTTAAGGCGTACGCGCTGTTTCTTCTTATCGTAAAAGCTGAAGTTGAGCATTCCAATTAAGGAATGGTCGGCCGCCGAGCCGGAAGAAACGACTGCAATCTTCATCTTGTCCGCTTCGGTAGGGCAGTACATCTCGGTTAAAGCTTCGCTTAAAGCGTGGCTGTCTATAGGTTCTGCCGGCGCTTCCTCAATTCTTATAGTTCCGCCGTTTCTCGAATCGAGAATGATGATAACTTCCTTATCCGATTTACCCTGAAGTTCAATAGCGTCGAAACCGCATATTTTAAGGAAAGGCCCGAACCAGCCTCCTACGTTACTGTCCATTGCCGAGTCGGTCTGCGGCGAAAGGGTAACAACCAGGGATTTTCCCGTGCCCGAATACTGGGTAATGCCGCATATAGGGCCCCCCGAAATGATAATTTCATTTTCCGGGTCATTCCATTTTGTTTCGGGGGTTGTTGCATCCCACAGATATTTCAAACCATATCCTTTGCCCCCGATGAATTTCTCTTTCATTGCCGGAGGTACATCTTTAATTGTAATTTTATTATCCGTCACATCGATATGAAGTGTCTTGTCGGTATAGCCTTTATCCAGCTGTTTAATGTCATATTTAAATTCCGTTAAAAGCTTACGTTTGCTTAAATATTCCTGAACATTCATCCAATTCTCCTGATATCCTTTTATTTCGAAAAGTCTTATTTAAGTTGATAGAAAATATAAAAAGAAAGCCCCAAAAACCCAACGATATTAAGGTCTGATTTAGCCAAATTTGTATAACAGATTTTTAAATGTTATACTATGTGTAACAATTTAAAGATACTTATGTCCGCTTCACAAAAACTGTCAACAGCCGTAAAAGCGCTCTGTTTTCTTGCAAAAGTGTTCCCCGAAGCCAAGACGAGCGGCCAAATTGCCGAGGCAATCGGGGTAAACGCTTCCAAGCTCAGGCAGATTATGTCTTCCCTTATGGATGCCGAAATTGTTGGGAGCAGCAAGGGGGTTCACGGCGGGTTCTTTCTTATACAGGATTTTACCGAACTGAGCCTGTTCGAAATTTATTCGGCTCTTGAGGATAAAAAAATTATGGATCTTGATGTTGCGGGGGCCGAAAATGCAAAGGATGAGGAAGTTGAAGGATATAACAACTACTTCTACGATTTTTATGCGAACATACAGAGGCAGATTGAGGAAAGAATGAAGGAAGTAAAATTAAACGATATAAAAAACGGAGAACAAAATGAGAAGACTAAATAGGGTGTTTTTTGCCTTGATTGCGGGATTGTTTTTGCTTAGTTCTGCTTTAAGCGCGCAGAATAAACAGCTTGTAATTTTCCACGCGGGCAGCCTTACTGTGCCTTTCGAAAAAATAATTGCCGGATTTAAAAAAGAAAATCCGGGCGTTGAAGTGCTTAAGGAAATTGCCGGAAGCCGCGAATGCGCAAGAAAAATTTCGGAACTGAAAAAACCGTGCGATGTCTTCGCTTCGGCCGATTACCTTGTAATTGACCAGCTCCTTATTCCCGATTATGCCGATTGGAACCTGAAGTTCGCTACAAATGAAATGACGATTGTATATTCCCCAAAATCGAAACGCGCTAACGAAATTAACCAGAAAAACTGGTATGAAATACTCCTCGATAAAAATGTAAGAATAGGGCGCGCCGACCCGAATGCCGATCCATGCGGATACCGCACAATTCTTACTATGAAACTTGCCGATAAATATTACAGGAAAGACCTTTCATCCAAAATATTAAGCAAGGATAATGAATATATACGTCCAAAGGAAGTTGACCTTCTTTCTCTTCTGGAAGAGGGGGAAATAGATTATATATTCCTTTACCGCTCGGTTGCCGAACAGCACAAATTAAAATTTGTTACACTGCCCGACCAGATTAACCTTAAAAAAGCAGAGCTTGAAAACTTATACGGAACCGTTTCGGTTGAATTGAACGGAAAAAAGCCGGGGGAAAAAGTGGTTCAGAAAGGGGGCTCGATGGTTTACGGTGTTACTATACCCAAGAATTCTCCCAACCCGGAACTTGCAAAGAAATTTCTTGAATACCTGATGAATAAAAACAAAGGGCTTAAGGTAATGAGCGAAGAAGGGCAGCCCACTGTTGTTCCTTCGGTATGCGAAAATTACGATAAACTGCCTAAAGAATTGAAGAAGTTCGCGCTTAAGAAAAAATAAGCAATGAATACCGTAGCTAAAAATAATTCGGCTCTCGGCTTAATTTTTACTTTCCTGGGGGGATTGCTCCTTCTCTTTATAATTGCCCCCGTTGCGGGTATGTATTTAAATACAACTTCGGCGGGGCTTACCGAAACAATTGGAGACGATGCCGTGCGCAGCAGCGTATGGCTTAGTCTCTGGACTTCGATGGCGGCCACAATGCTGTTTTCACTCCTTGCAATTCCGCTGGCTTACATACTGGCAAGAAAAAACTTTCCACTTAAGAATGTTGTTAACGGCATTATAGATCTGCCTATTATTATTCCCCATTCGGCGGCCGGTATTGCGGTGCTTGGCATTGTAACACGCAATAGCCTTTTAGGCAAAGCGGCAGATTTAGTGGGGCTCAAATTTATAGGCAGTCCTGCCGGTATTATTGTGGCTATGGCTTTTGTAAGTATACCGTTCCTTATAAATGCGGCGCGCGACGGATTTGCCGCTGTGCCTGAACGTTACGAAAAAACCGCACTTACAATGGGGGCTTCGCCGGCCCGCGCGTTTTTTACTATATCGTTGCCTCTTGCATGGCGTTCAATTCTATCAGGATTGATTCTTATGTGGGGGCGCGGTATGAGCGAGTTCGGAGCGGTTATAATAGTTGCTTATAATCCGCAGACTGCGCCCGTGCTTATATTCGAAAGGTTCACTTCGTACGGGCTTAAATACTCGGTGCCTGCCGCGGTGGTGTTTGTTACCGTGTGCCTTGTTCTCTTTATAATATTCAGACTGGTGAAAAAGAAAATAAATGCTTGATGTTAAAAACATATCGATGGCTGTTGGCAATTTTAAGCTGAGCGAAATAAACTTTAATGTGGAGAAGGGGGAATATTTTGTCATTCTCGGTTTATCGGGGGTGGGAAAGAGCCTTCTGCTGGAAACGATTGCCGGCTTGCGCAGTCCCGATTCGGGCAAAATCTTTCTGAGAGGAAAAGATATTGCTAAAGAAAAAATTCAGAACCTTAACATCAGTATTGTCTATCAGGATTCGGTACTGTTTCCCCATAAAAATGTTTACGAAAATATTGCCTATCCTCTTAAAAGCCGCAAGGCAAAGGGGATTAAGGAAAAAGTACACCGCTTTGCCGAAATAACCGGCATCGCGGATAAGCTTGAAAGAAAGCCATCAACCCTCTCGGGGGGCGAAATCCAGAGGGCCGCGCTTGCGCGCAGCCTCGCATCGGGCTCCGATATCTTTCTGCTTGACGAACCCCTTTCGGCGCTCGATTCAAAATCGGCATTCGAACTGCGCGCGCTTTTCAGAAAGCTTAACCGCGAGGGAATTACTATTATTCATGTTACCCACAGCTACGAGGAAGCTGTTTCTCTGGCAACGAGAATCGGCATTATGGAAGAGGGGAAACTGGTTCACGTAGATACTCCTTCCGAAATATTCAGGCATCCCCGCTCCGAATTTGTTGCCCACTTTGTGGGAATTAAAAACTTTTTAAAGGGAAATTTAAAAGAAGGTTCCGGTGCGCAGCTTAAGGAATTTGCACTTAACGGCATCTCGATTTCCGTGCTTACCGATATTGAGGATGGCGAGGCGTTCCTTATGATTAGCCCCGATGAAATAAGCATCTCGAACAAGCCGGAGGAATCGAGCAGCAGAAACCATTTTAAGGGAGTTATTAAAGATATTGCCCCGGCAAGAATTGGAATTGATGTTACGGTGGATATTGGAATTGATATTGTATCGGTAATTACATCTAACTCTTTAAACGAACTGGATTTATCGATAGGAAAAACAGTCTGGATTAATTTTAAAGCCTCATCCTGCAAAATATATAAATAAATATAAACCGCCCCGCCGTAATAGAATTGGGCAGGGGTTTAAATTAGGAGTGTAAAATGAATAACGCGATATTTAACTTGGCCGAGCCCAAGAACGAACCTGTCCGCCCTTACATGCCGGGCAGTGAAGAAAGAATTAAATTAGAAGAAGAATTAAAGCGCCAGAGCAGTATAGAAATTGAAATTCCCCTTATCATCGGCGGCAAGGAAGTAAGAACAGGAAATACAGGCAAGGTTGTTATGCCCCACGAACACGGGCATATACTGGCTACATACCACAAGGCAGGGGAAAAAGAAGTTAATATGGCTATTGATGCCGCCCTTAAGGCTAAAGAGGAATGGATGACTATGTCATGGGTTGAAAGGGCATCTATTTTCTTCAAGACAGCCGAGCTTCTTTCTAAAAAATACCGCTATCAAATTAACGCGGCTACAATGCTCGGGCAGGGTAAAAATGCTTTTCAGGCTGAAATTGACGCGGCCTGCGAAGTAATAGACTTTCTCCGTTATAATACCTATTTCGCGTCGCAAATTTATAACCAGCAGCCGAAATCGGATACAGACACTCTCAACCGTCTGGAATACCGCCCGCTGGAAGGATTTGTACTTGCAGTAACACCTTTCAACTTTACAGCAATAGGCGCAAACTTAAGCACTGCCCCCGCTATGATGGGCAATACGGTTGTCTGGAAACCCGCAACTACATCCCTGCTTGCGAATTATTATTTTATGAAGATTCTGGATGAAGCGGGAATTCCGGGGGGTGTAATTAATTTCGTCCCCGGTCCGGGTGCTGTTATTGGCAATTACGCCGTTAACCATAAATATTTATCGGGTATACATTTTACAGGGGGAACCAATACATTCAACTCCCTCTGGAAATCGGTCTCGAACAATCTGGATAATTATGTTACATACCCCAAGCTTGTAGGCGAAACGGGAGGAAAGGGATTTGTTGTGGCTCACCCTACAGCAAACCCTAAGGAGGTGGCCATTGCCCTTGTAAAAGGGGGATTTGAATATCAGGGACAGAAATGCTCGGCGGCTTCAAGGGCATACCTTCCTAAATCGCTCTGGCCTGTTATTAAGCAGGAGATGCAGGGCATGCTTTCCGAAATGAAAATGGGGGATGTAAAGGATTTCAATAATTTCATTAATGCAGTAATTGACGAATCATCTTTCGATTCGATTATGCGTTACATTGAAACGGCAAGAAAAAGTAAAGATGCCGATATTATATTCGGCGGCAAAGGGGATAAATCGAAAGGGTATTTCATCGAGCCTACAGTAATCCAGGCTTACGACCCTCACTTTGTTACCATGGAAGAGGAAATTTTCGGGCCCGTTCTTACCATTTATATTTATGAAGATGCCGATTTTGAAGCTACCCTTAAATTATGCGATTCAACTTCGCCATATGCGCTTACCGGCGCAATTTTTGCCAAAGAAAGAAGTGTGCTTGCCGGCGCATGCCGGGCCCTCCGTTATTCGGCCGGAAACTTCTATTATAACGATAAACCTACAGGCGCAATGGTCGGGCTTCAGCCTTTCGGCGGCGCAAGAAAATCGGGCACCAACGATAAAGCCGGCGGTTTTATGAATCTGATTAGATGGACCAGTCCTAGAACTCTTAAAGAATCTTTCTTAAGCCCTGATGATTTTAAGTATGGTTATATGAAATGATGCGGAGACATCAGCAACAAACAGGATAAATGAGGCAATGAAAAAATCAGCAGTAACTTTATTTGTATTATTATTTGCGGCATTTAATTTAAATGCCCAGATGCGGATAAGCGGTACGGTTAGGGACGCGGAAACTGGTGAACAGCTGGCAGGCGCAACGGTGATGATTGATGGGACACAGGCAGGAACAACAGCCGACGTAAACGGATACTTTGAATTGACCGCTCCGGCAAAAGGAGATGTATCTGTAAAGGCCAGTTACGTCGGTTACGACACAAAAGTTAAACAGGTTAATCTTAATGCGGATATAAGGCTTAACTTTGAGCTTTACCGCCGCGAGATTGTAACCGACCAGGTGGTTGTAACGGCTTCAAGAAGCAGGCAGGCAATAGGGGATATTCCGGGCAGGGTATCGCTTCTTTCTGCAAGGACTATAGCCGCCACGCCGGGCGAAAGTATTGACGACATTTTCAGGCAGGTTTCCGGAATTTATGTCGATAGAAGCTCGGGCATTATTACTTCTTCGGTTACCGTTAATGTAAGAGGCATTACATCCAACGAACAGGGGCGCGTTCTGGCGCTTGTGGATGGAATGCCGGTTAACAAATCGGACGGGGGAACCGTAAACTGGAACAGGATTAATGTTGAAGACGTTGAGCGTGTCGAAATTTTCAAAGGGCCCGGCTCTTCAATTTACGGCAACAACGCTATGGGGGGCGTAATCAATATCATTACAAAGCAGAATGCCAGCCCCGGCTACAATGCCTTTGCCAATGCGGAATACGGAACCCTGAATACATTCGGCCAGCGCGCCGGAATCTCGGGCAGGGTTAAAGAGCTAAACGGACTTACTTTCAGGCTTTCGGGATTCAACAGAACGAGCGACGGCTATAATTCCACACGCGAGGCTTACAGGGACCAGTTTTCGGTTGCTTCCAATCTTAAAGAATCGGGCATCGACGCGAAACTGGGCTACGATTTCTCCCCAAATACAAACCTCCTTTTCAACTTCAATTTTTACGATGATAAAAGGGGGCAGGGCACTTTTGTTAAAACAGATAATTATATGAAACAGAAGAACACTTACGGGGTCCTCGCTTTTAATGCCGGATGGGGAAATGCCAAACTTACTGCAGGCGCTTTTTACCAGAAGGAAAACTATCTGCGTGTAAGCGAAAAATACAAAACCAATTCAGCGGGCGCGCTTACCTCGTACGACAGGTACAATGTTGATGCCGCAAGAGTGGATTTAGGGGGCAACGCAAATATTACTATGCCGCTTGCTTCTACGGAATTTACTGCGGGCATTGAAATAAAACAGGGAAGCATAGACGGAAGCGATATTTACCAGACTTCCACTGATGTTGTTACCAACAGGGGCAAAATGCTTTTTCTTGCCGCCTTTGTGCAGGATAGCTATAACATAACCGGTGCGTTTACACTTTCAGCAGGGGTGCGCGCGGATTATATTAAATTCTTCGACGGAGAGTTTCTTCTTACAAACCCCACTTCTACCACAAGCTTTATGAATGTTGTAAGCGGTCCTATTGCAGGGAATAACTGGACTAAAATAACCCCCAAATTAACCGCGCAGTACCGGTTTGCACAAAACCTTAAAGCTTATGCGGCTTACAGTCAGGGTTTCAGGGCCGCCACATTGGACGACCTTACAAGGCCCGGTTTAATCAGGCTTGGTTTTAAGAATGCCAATCCATCGCTTAAACCGGAACAGATTGACAACTATGAAATAGGCTTTAATTACGACCTGGATAAACAGCTTTTTGTTATGCCAAGTTTTTACTATATGGAAGGAAGCGATTTTATGTACTACATTAATACGGGCAGGACAATTAATGTAAGCGGAAAGAACAGGCCTATAATTATTAAAGACAACATTACCCGGGTGCGTTTCATTGGTGCTGATATAGACGTTAAATATTTTATTAGCGCGAACCTGTACGCCACGGCCAATTACACTTATACCAATTCTAAAATATTAAACTATACCGGCAACCCGGCGCTCGAAGGGAAACAGCTTACATACACTCCCGCGCATCTTGCCAATTTCGGCATTACATACCTTAATACTTTAGTAAACGGAACACTGCTTATCCATTACCAGGGTAAACAGTTTACGCAGGATGACAACAGCACAACCGATGCGAACGGGAACAGCATGGTTATTGAAGGGAACGCCACGGTTGACCTGAAGTTCTGGAAGAAAGCATTCGGTATTGCAACTTTTGGGCTGAATGTTGAAAACCTTTTTGATGTTCAGACACTTACAACATACGACAGGGTATCGTTCGGAAGAATGATATCGGGCGAATTAACGGTTGAATTATAGAGGTTAAAATGAAAAAGTATTTTATATTTTTTCTTTTAATTGCATTCCCTCTTTTTGCGCAGGAATTAAAGGAAGAGACAAACAGCCTCTTCGACGAATCGGATGTTAAGGAATTTCCCGTTACAAGCATTCTTGTTGAAGGGGAAGTGGAACAGCCGGGCCCGGTCTATTTCGCATCCCTTCCGGTTAGAAATGTTCCGGTTAAGGAGCTTTCTCTCAAGAACGGAAAGGATAAATTCATCGGTTCCTATTACTATT
>DAHYUM010000086.1 GCA_027398005.1 bacterium | reverse complement strand
GTTTATTCATACGTGTTCAATAAAAATCTGTATGCTACAAACAAAGAGGAATTTCTTAAATGGTTTTTCCCGAGCGGCGATTAACCGCCCGGTTAAACCTTAAACCTATCTCATCTTTTCGAGAATATATACAAGCAGTTTATCAATAGATATTCTAACCTGTTCCATCGTATCTCTTTCGCGCACTGTAACGGTGCTGTCTTCAAGCGTCTGTGTGTCAACCGTAATGCAGAAAGGTGTTCCCGCTTCATCCATTCTGCGGTATCTTCTTCCTATAGCCCCTTTATCGTCGTAGAATATCTTTAGGAATGGGCGCAGGTCGTTTTCAATCTTTCTTGCGATTTCGGGCATCCCGTCTTTGTTTACAAGTGGAAGTATTGCCGCTTTAATGGGGGCCAGTTTGGGGTGGAAACGGAGCACCGACCTTACCTCGCCGTTTACTTCTTCTTCGTAGTAAGCATCAACAAGAAAAGCCATAAACGAACGGCTGGCGCCGGCCGATGTTTCAATTATATATGGAACGAATTTCTCTTTTGTCTGGTCGTCGAAGTACTGCTGCGATTTGCCCGAAAATTCCTGATGCCTTCCCAAATCGAAATCGGTGCGGTTGTGTATTCCTTCAATCTCTCCCCATCCGAAAGGAAACTCATATTCAATATCGGTGGCTTCCTTTGCGTAGTGGGCAAGTTTTTCCTTTGGATGATCGTGGAAACGGAGCTTTGAAGGGGTCATTCCTAGCGACTTGAACCATGCAATCCTTCTTTCCTTCCATTCATCGTAATGAGTCTTGTCATCCCCCGGCTTAACAAAATACTGCATTTCCATCTGTTCAAATTCGCGCGTGCGGAAGAGGAAATTCTTTGTGTTAATTTCGTTCCTGAACGCCTTTCCTATCTGTGCAATTCCGAATGGAAGTTTCTGTCTGCTCGAATTCATCACGTTAAGAAAGTTTACAAATATACCCTGCGCGGTTTCGGGGCGCAGATAAATTACATTGCTTACATCCTCAACCGGACCCAGGAATGTCTTAAACATAAGATTGAATTTGCGGGGCTGTGTAAAGGTGCCTTTATTGCCGCACTGGGGGCATCCAACAAGCTCAAGCAGTTTAACCGCTTTTTCCTGGTCTTCAAGCACTTCGGTAAATTTATCGTTCAACGAACCCTCTTTTTCAAGCAGGGCGGCGTCAAATTCTTTTAAAGCTTTCTCTTTATTTTTATCCGATATTAATTCGGAAAGTGTATCAAGTCTGAAACGCGCCTTGCACTGTTTACAGTCAATCATCGGGTCGGTAAAATTTTCAACATGCCCCGAGGCTTCCCAGACGCGCGGATGCATTAAAATTGAAGCGTCGAGTCCTTCCACATCCTCGCGGTAGGTCATTGCCTTCCACCATTCCTCTTTTACATTCTTAAGCAGTTCTACTCCCAATGGGCCGTAATCCCAGCATCCATTTAAACCGCCGTAAATTTCACTCGACTGAAATACAAACCCTCTCCTCTTTGCCAGAGAGACTATTTTCTCAACTTCATTTTGCTTTGCCTGTGCGATGGTACACCTCTAAAATTATATTTGACCTGCAAATATAAGAATTTTAACCTGCGGCAAAAAGGGGATGACTTTGCGGGAATGAAGAAAAATAGGCTCAAAATAGAAAATTAAAAGGGATTTAATATTCGTTTAACCCTTTTTTTATTTCAATTCCTCCATTATCTGTCCGGCATTTAATACCCGGGCAAATCCTTTACGCAGAACTTTCAATTCGGGCTCCTGCAGCCCGGGGGCATCGGTGGCATTTACGTCGCTTCCAAAAACGACTTTAAATCCCCTTTCGTATGCCTGCCTTGCCGTTAATCCGCAGCAGTAATTTGTAAGTGTGCCTGTAATTATAACGGTATCCTTTCCAAGATTTTTCAGTATAGTTTCAAGGGGAGTATCGTAAAAGGCCCCGTAAGAGGGTTTGTGAATTACTATCTCCCCCTCAAGCGGTTTGAGCTCGTGCCATACTTTCCCTTCAATAAAGAGCATCGACTGGTCAATATCCAGATGGTTATACCTGTTGGGCATAAACTTGCCGCTTAACGGACGGTCAAGAAAATTATTTGTTCTCGAAAAAACGGTATAAATAACGGGCACTCCCTTAAGCCTGCACTGTTCAATAAGTTTTTTGATGCGCGGCACCTGCCTGGTGGCTTCTGGCACCCAGCATGGCGCCCAGTTCGGTTTTACAAATTCATCCTGCATATCAATTACAAGAAGGGCGCATTTCTCCCTTATAATTTCAAACAGGGCTTCATCTTCGTTATATGCTTTTTCGGCAAGGGCAAGAATATCCTCTTCGGTAAAAGAGCCAATTTTAATCATACTGTTCCCCCTCTTTAATTTAAACCGGAAAGGCGCGGTTAAAAACCGCGCCGGATAAATAAATATTAAAATTTATAGTTCACCATTTCCGTTCCTTTCCTGCCCAAGTTTAAAACGGTCCCCGCTTTCCTTAAGCTCTTTCTTAAGCCACGGAACGGGGTAGCCTATTTCGTGCGGATTCCCCTTTTCATCCTGTATATACCCGTCGTTATACCTGGTTATCAAAAAGTCCCCAAGGTCGCGCCATTTCTGAACTGTTCCTTCGGCATTATCAACACAATATTTTGTGAGATATGGCGAAACCATTCCCTTGTTATCCTTTGCCATTTTCATAACCGTTTCTTCAAGGTATTTCTGCCTCCCAAATTCAGCCGATTCAATTTCCTTCTGAACTTTCTGAATATCCTTAATCATATAGCTCCAGCGAAGGTTTGCGTAATTGGCAACGAAATTGAAAACCCACCAGGCGCTATCGCGCGAATATTTGCGCAGTGTGCCGACCGTGTAAGACTTTGGCAATTCTGTTATGGAAGTATATAACGGAACAAAAACGCTTGTGTACGGATTATCCAAACCGTACCAGTAAACGCCTCCAATTTCATCGGGCACGTCCGCGCGCGATTCGGATACAAATACAAAAGCCGACTGCTGTGTGGCAATTGGTCTTTCCCAGGCATATTTTTTTCCGTCAACATCCCATTTAATGGGGCGCCATCTGTCGGGCGCTCCAAAGGGGCCCGAACTTAAATTTTTTGTCATATCGAATTCCGTTCCTTCGTAATGGTCCCTGTGCAATGCAATTACATCCTGAACGTCAAGTTTGCTGTCGGGCTTTACGAAAAGGGGATAAGGAGTTGCGCCTTTAACAAAAGAACTGTAATCGGGGCTGAAATTCTGCGAAGGTGCTATTCTTCTTAATACGCTCCATACCCTTCTTAATGAATAACGCACCTGTTCTTCGGTTGCCGGATTGTAAGCGTCGGAAAAACTGAACGGCTTGCCCCTTTTGGAATCGTAGTATCCCATTTTTTCTGAGAAGGAAATTACATTCTTCGAATAGATGCAGTTTTCCGGATCGTTAAGGGGGAATTCGTGAATGCGGGACATATTGGCGTGTACCGATACGTATCCATCGGGCACTTTAACGGCAACCCAAACGGCGCCCTTATTGCCCGGCCCCATTCCAATCATTTCCATTATCCATGCTTCTTCCTTATCGGCAATTGAAAAAGATTCCCCTGTTGAACAGTATCCGTATTCCTCAACAAGCGAAGTCATAACTTTAATTGCCTCGCGCGCGGTTTTTGCCCTCTGCAGTGCAATCCGCATTAAGGGATAATAATCGAAATATCCTTCGCTGTTTACAAGGTTCAGCCTGCCGTCGAATGTGGTTTCGCCAATGGCAAGCTGATACTCGTTCATTAGTCCTACTACTTTATATGTATGCGCCACCTGCGGAATTAATAATTTTCTGCCGGACCAGGATTCGAGCTGAAACATTTCCCCCGGCTTATGGTCTGCCGCGGGAAGCATTTCCAGAATTGGATGGAATTCGCCGTCGCATGAATAGGAAATAATTGTAGCTCCGTTTTTTGAAGCCCCCTTTGTAACAAGAATGGATGTGCATGCGTAGTTATAAATCCACGCCGCCGATGAAAGAAGAATAAAAAGGGTAAGAAATATTTTTATTGCTCTATCGTTCATTTTGCCGCCTTTCCTTTTAAAAATAAGTTAATAGTATTCTCCGGTTGAACAGCCGGATAAAACCTTGGTCATTCATCCCTGTGCACAGTATCGGGGGAAAAAGCAGGCAGGCATACTGCAATATACTCGGCGCCTTCCTTTTCGTCGGTGCTGTATTGAATCCATTCCCCTTTTCGGGTAAGAATTGCCTCTCCTGCTTTAACAATTATTTTCTCATTCTTTGTTGTTACCTGCAGGGCTCCTTTAAGCACAACCGTGTATTCGTCAAATTCGGGGGTCTGGCCCGGTTCAACCCACCCTGCGGGACCAATCATTCTTGCTATGCTTACTGCATCGGTTTTTGAATTTACCCTTCCGAAATATTCTTCAATTATTTTCGGTTTATTACCGGCGGCTTCAATTACCGATGGTTTATTAATCTTTAACGGCATTGTTTATCTCTCTTTTCTTTATTGTTTATCTATTTATTATGGAATATTATTTATTCATCCCTGTTGGCTTTTTCAATTGTAAAAGCGGGAATGCATACCGCAATATAATCGGCGCCTTCTCCGGTGGGCGTACTGTACTGAATCCATTCCCCCTTTTATGTAATAATTGCCTCCCCCGCTTTAATATCGTAATACCTGTCTTTTGCCGATACGCGTAAGTTTCCCTTCAATACTACGGTGTATTCATCAAAATCGGGCTTCTGCCCCGGTTCAACCCAGTTGCCGGGACAAATTAAACGGGCAATGCTTATTTCCTCGGAGCCTGAATTTACTTTGCCGAAAAATTCCCTTATTTCAATAGGCTTGTTTCCCATAGCCGTAAAAACCGATGCGTTGTTAATTTTGACAGGCATAATATCTTTCCGGATAAATATTGATTTGAAAAAACGCGGTCTATTTTTCCTTTATTGCCGGAAGCATTACATAAAAAGTACTTCCATTGCCGGGTTCGCTCTGAACCCAGATGCGCCCGTTATGTTTTTCAACAAACTCCCTGCACAGCAGAAGCCCCAGCCCGGTTCCCTTTTCTTTTTCGGTGCCGTATGTGGTATAAACAGTATCGGGGCGGAATAGTTTTCTGGTAATCTCTTCGCTCATTCCAACACCGCTGTCTTTAATTGAAATTAAGACCGAGCTTTTACCCCGTTCGGCTTCGGCCTTAACTGTGCCGCCGCGCAGAGTGAATTTAATGGCGTTCCCTATAAGGTTCCTCAGTATTGTGCTTATCATATTCTCATCCGCATCAACCGCAATATCGTGCGCAACATTATTAACAAGTTTAATTTCCTTCGGGTCGGCATTTATTGCAAGAAGTTCGAATATCTTTTCCACTTCATCGTGCACATTAAGGGGGGAAGGGTCGAATTGAATCTGGTCAAGCTGAATTCTGGACCATTCAAGGAGGTTTTCGAGCAGGCGGTAAGTGCCCAAAACTACATTAAACATCTCTTTACCGAATTCAGAAATTTCTGAGGTGGTAAAATCTTCCGCATTTTCCTTGAACTCCTTCGTCATCCCCAGCAGGCCGGTGAAAGGTGATTTTAAGTCGTGCGATATAATTGAGAAAAACCGGTCCTTGGTGGTATTTAAATCTTTCAGTTCAACAGCATAATCTTTTAATTTTCTTTCGGCTTCCTTGCGCGTGCTTATATCCCGCGTAACCCCCTGGCCGAATATCAAGGCTCCGTATGGATTGTACAGCGGGCTCGAGTGGACTTCGCACCATACAAGTATTCCGTCTTTTCTTATAAACTGAAGTTCGTAAACTCCCCCTTTAAGAGGAATAAATCCGTATTCGTCAATTTGCGTCTTTTCAAGTTCATTCATCTGGTCGGCCGAATCGGGGGTAATAAAATCATAAAACGACCTTCCATTAATTTCCTCGGGAGTATAACCCAAAATGCTTTCAACCGAGGGGCTTACATAGGTGTAATTATAATCCTTATCTATCTGCCATATCATATCGCCAACATTTTCTGTAAGGAACCGGAATTTTTCCTCGTTCTGGCGCAAAATATCTTCAAGATTCCTGCTGTCGGTAATATCCCTGGCGGCGGCGTAAATAAATCCGTTATCCGAAGGGGTAGCCCTCCATTCGAGCCAGCGGTAAGTTCCGTTTTTGCAGATATACCTGTTAACAAAATTAACAACCGCCTTTCCGGCAAGCAGTTTTTCAATCTCTCCCTTTGTCTCTTCAATATCGTCCGGATGAATAAAATCGAAAACCGGTTTGCCTGTCATTTCATCAATATCAAAACCGAGCACCGTCTGCCATAGGTTGTTAACTTTTAATAGTTTTCCCTCCGGGTCTGAAATGCAGATAAAATCGGTAGCCAGATTAAGAAAGCGGTCAAGCTCGGTGCTTTTTTCCTTCAGTTCTTTTTCGTTGTTCTTTCTGTTTGTAATATCAATAAATGTTCTAACAAAGCCCCCTTCATCAAGAGGATTATGGAACATTTGAAGAGTTTTATTTTCGCCGTCTCTCTTAAATTCAATTTCGAACACGCCCGGCTTCTTCAGCTCCAGCCTTTCGAAAGCCTTTTTAACATAGTCGCCGCTTATTTCAACCTGCTGTATCCACCGTTCAAGGAAATCACGGTAATCAATGCCCTTCTTAAGAAGTCCGTTTTTTAATTTAAAGAACTCTTTAAACTTCTTATTGAATTCGGCAATTTTATAGTCGGCGCTTACAATAACTACGGCCTGCGCCATATTCTCGAGAATGGTTTCGAGGATATGTTCCTGCTTAATAACCTGAGAGCCGTTACTTCTGTCTTCCTTTATTTCCTTCATTCCTATTTCTGCCGCTGTTCAATTTTGTGGAATTTACATTTTTAATTTTTCCTTTGGCTTCCGCGTTCATCGCCAGAAGCGACAGGGTCTGTATTGTATAGCTCTCAAGCACATCCTTTATTTTGTCTTCCTTTCGGCCTAAGGCAAAAAGCTTATCCAGATGCGCGTTTACGGTATCGTAGTCTTTGCGCGCAATGGGGCCCGACAAAGAATTAAATATACCTTCATTCTTAATATTATTCAAATTTGTAATGGAAAGAGGATAAAGAAGTTTTTCAACGGGGGGAATTTTGCTTTTAATTTTCCTATGGAGCAGAAGGGCGTTATAGTAGCCTGCATTTATAAAATTGGAGGCGAATACGCACATGATATGGAGAAGCATTTTCTCATCCCCTTCAATATAAAAGGGAATTGTACCCAAATCGGATGCAATTTTTCTTGCCGCGCTCTTTGAGCTACTGCTGTTCCCTTCAACCGAAGCGTAGCATCCTTTAACGGTAACCGGTCTGCGGCCGGGGAAAGTCTGCATTATATGTATTCCCGCCGCCGCGCCCCCTTTTCTGCTGAGAGCTTTAAGCGAGGCAACTGTTTTTGAACCTGAAAGATGGATGAACAGTTTTCCCTTTAAATTTTTTGCTCGCGCAATTTCGGAAGCCGCCTGTTCTATTGCATGGTCGGGCAGGGCAATAAATATTATGCCGCATTCCTTTATGGTATCGGCAATGGTAGCCGAAGAGTTCTTGATTTTGTTCTTGGTTACAAGTGATTTAACCGATTCCTTTGAGGCGCCCGAAACGGAAGCAACTTTATAACCAGCCTTAATCAACGCCGGAACGAGAGAATGCGCAATTCTTCCGGCGCCTATAATACCTACATTCTTTAACCCCTTAATATCAGCCATAAACCGCCGCCGAAAGGTAGCCCACAACTTCGCTGTAATCTCCCGTTACATCCCCCGAATTTGTTCTTGCCAGAACCCTGCTTTTCCGTTTCTCTATTATGTCGGCAGTTTTCATCATAGCCACAATTGCGCCGCCGCCGCAGGCCTCGCATTTGCCCGATTCAAGATCCTTCATTAAACTTTCGTAATCGAACCCGGCAATATTTTTTTCAATTCTTTCGTCAAGCTTGTCCGCTTCGCCGCTAGGGAAAAAGTGTGATAAATCCGAGCTGGCAATTATAAGTGTTTTATCGTCAACCGCTTCGGCAAGTTTAAATGCAAGCTCGTCAATAAACGAACGCCTCTGGTCTCCTATTACAATAGGCACAACCGTAAAATCCCTTAGTATAACCTGAAGAAAAGGTATCTGCACTTCAATTGCGTGTTCATTACGGTGGCCGTCGAATCCGGCAAAGATATTTTTTGAATTATGAACGAGCTGTTCCCTAATGAGCTTGTTAACCGGAACGGTGCCCAGGGGAGTTTTATACGCCTCCCCCGAAAAAATCGAAATTCCCGCAAAGTATTCCCGGTGGCTGGGGGATAAAATTATAACGGTATCATATTGCTTATCAATTGTTCCGTATGCGTAGGCCGCCGTCTTACCTGAATATACATACCCCGCATGGGGGGATACAATGCCCGCCAGGCTTTTAATGCCCGCTTCGGGGCGTGTTTCTTCAAGATAGCCGTGAATCAATTCCTTAAGATGAGAAGGGGAGGCCGGGTAAAACGTACCGGCAACCGCCGGCTCCCTAATGCTTTCCATTTTCATTCCTCCTCCTTTTCGCCGAATACATCGGCAGTGAAAAGGCTCATTTTTAATTGTTTATTTCGCCAGTATCCCGGAGGGAAACCGGTCTTTTCGCAGATGGCATCCAAGTAACTGTCCCGGTCCATCTTATGCTCAACAGGAACCTGCGGCAGAAGAAGTCCGCGCCTTCCTTTCTCTTCAAGAATTAAACCGTGCCGGCCTATTACAATATCGTCGTAACCGTTCATTGGGAATGGTTCGGAGAGGATTGAGATTTCAATTTTAATATTATCGAGTTCGTTTTCTTTAAGGGGCATAAAGCGGTGGTCTTCAAAAGCGGCATAAAGAGCCGCATCTTTTATGGTCTCTATAAGCGGCTTATCGGAAAGTATAAAGCCCACGCACCCTCTAAGCCTGCCCCCGGCCGTAAGGGTAACGAACGCGCCGCAGTGCGACGTAAAAAGGGGGCGCGCCGGATATTCGGCGCTTATTTCCGGCTTTCCGCCGAAGGCGGAAGAGATTGATTCACGTGCTATACTTAGAAGAATTTTCCTTTCTTCTAATGTTATTTCCATCTACTCAATCCTGCAGATGATTATTTGATTTTTCTCTTTAAGAAGAATCAGAATGTTTTTATAAACGAAAAAGCAGTCGGGTGCAAATGTAGAAGTTTCCGTATTAAGAATTTCCTCGAATATTATTTTATTCTTTTCAAGGTCAACCGCGGCAAACTTGTTGCGCATTATATTTCCACTCTCCCGCTGATGATAGTTCATCAGAAATAAATCTCCTGTGGAAGTATATTCAACCTCGCCGAAAATATCAATATTAAGGATTAAATCTTTAATTACGGTTTCCCCTTCAATCTGCCTTATTATATCCTTCGTCATTTTATCGGGGAATTTATAATTGGAATAATCCTTTTCATCTTCGGCAAGGTTTCTCATCTGGTTAATCTGCGCGGCATTCTCTCCGTAATCGGCAACAATTTCGCCGCTTCTATAGTCGAGCGCGTAGAAATGCCACCCTTCAAACGTATCTATTGACGCTATAACCTGGCTGTTGTAGATGAACATAAACGTAAGTTTGTCTTCGCGCCATAGAATCTGCTGTGTGGCAATATCCATACAGATAATTTCCTTATGCCCGGGAAGATCGTGCTTGGCATATTTATGGAAGATAATTACATCTTTATAAACTGCTTCAATGCCAATCCACGATTTCTCCTCGTGCTGAAAATCCTTAAACACCGGTTTGCCGGTCTCAATATCAATGCAGTTGAAGAAAACATCTTTAGTATCGGGGTCGCGCGTTTCAATTATGAACTGCTCCCCTTCGGTAATAAGTATTCTCCAAATCTGCTGACCGGAATTATATGTATATAATTTTTTAATCTTCATTAAAGGTTCTTTCTTTAGGATAAAGGTTTAAATTTAGCGGTAAAATGCCTCAACATCGGGGCTTCATAAACAATTTCGACCCCTTTAATTTTGCTTCTTTTGTTATATACTTCCTGAATAACTTCAATCACGTAATCCACATGGCTCTGTGTATAAACCCTTCGTGGTATTGCAAGGCGCACAAGCTCCATCATTGAAGGGATGAATTTCCCCTCTTTATCAACCTTGCCGAACATAACGCTACCTATTTCGCAGGCCCTTATGCCTCCTTCAATATAAAGCTCCCCTACAATTGCCTGTCCCGGATATTGATGCGCAGGAATATCCGGAAGGAATCTCTTCGCGTCAAGGTAAATTGCATGTCCGCCCGGCGGTTCAATAATAGGTATTCCGTAGCTTACAAGTTTTTCGCCAAGGTAGGCGGTGCTTCTAATCCTATACTGCAGATAATGTTCGTCAACCACTTCTTCAAGCCCCTGGGCAATGGCTTCAAGGTCGCGTCCGGCAAGTCCGCCATAGGTGGCAAAGCCTTCGGTAACAATAAGCAGATTGCGGCATTGGAGCGCGAGGTTTTCGTCATTCATAGAAAGCCATCCGCCAATGTTTACAAGCGCGTCTTTTTTGGCGCTCATTGTAGAGCCATCGGCATATGAGAACATCTCCCGGCATATTTCGAGAATTGATTTATTTTCGTACCCTTTTTCCCTCTGCTTTATGAAATAGGCGTTTTCGGCAAACCGGCAGGCGTCAAGAAACATAGGTATATCATATTTGCTGCATACTGCCTTGGCTTCCTTTATATTCTGCATCGAAACCGGCTGTCCTCCCCCCGAATTGTTTGTAACGGTAATAATTACAAGAGGAATATTTTCCCTGCCTGTTTTTTTAATGAATGCTTCGAGGGCTTCAATATCTATATTCCCCTTGAAAGGAGCCTTCTGTTCGGGATGTTTACCGACCTCAACAAGAAGGTCAACCCCTTCGGCGCCGCTGAATTCAATGTTGGCCCGGGTGGTATCGAACAGTGTATTGCTTACGAAATACTTCCCCTGTCCGCCAAGAACCGAGAAGATGATTTTTTCGGCGGCCCTTCCCTGATGGGTGGGGATAATAAACTTATCACCTGTAATGTTTCTCACAGCCGATTCGAAACGGAAGAAGCTTTTTGCTCCCGCGTACGATTCGTCCCCTTTCATAATACCGGCCCACTGGTCCGAGCTCATTGCCGAGGTTCCGCTGTCGGTCAATAAATCTATAAGTACATCATCTGCGCGGATCATAAAAGGATTATAGCCTGCCTCTTCCAATATTTTTATTCTTTCTTCTTTGGTGGTGAACCGGATAGGTTCGACTGATTTGATTTTAAATGGTTCAATTATCGTTTTCATTTTTCCTCAATATTTAAATATTTAGCCTTATAAGTTAACAATTCTGCCCCTCTCTACGAAAAATAGGAGGAAATTATTTATGTAAAGCTTGCTTGATATATTGTAAAACTTCTTTTACATTTGTTGCCAGACAGTGCATATCTTAGACTGCCGCTGAAATAGAAAAACCGGGGCCTTGGTAATGCCGGCAAAAAGGGGGGTTAGGGGAAACAATTGAAATTATTTATTAGTATAAGATAAGAACAAGGGAGAATGAAAAATAAATTAAAATTACTACGCGCCGGGAGGAATTTGTCGCAGGAGGAGCTTGCCAAACTTTTAGATGTTTCGCGCCAGACTATTAATGCGATAGAGAGGGAAAAATACGACCCCAGCCTGCCGCTCGGAATTAAAATAGCAAAATTATTTAACACAACAGTTGAGGATATTTTTATTATTGAGGAGGGGAAAAAATGAACTTAAAAAAATTATTCACATTCGAATTTCT
>DAHYUM010000085.1 GCA_027398005.1 bacterium | reverse complement strand
TACTGTTGAGCCGAATACCATGATTAAGGATATTAAAATATTTTTCAGGGATGAAGACCTTTCAAAATACGGCAGGATGGTACCCAACAGCAACTTGCCGGCAGATTTACATCTGCCCTACAATATGAACCACGTTACAATTGAGTTTGCGGGAATTTCGCTTACAAATCCTTCTAAAGTAAAATACCGCTATATACTAGAGAATTTTGACAAGGACTGGCATCAGGCAACCGGAAAAAATTACGAAACATATTCAAACCTGCCCCCCGGCAATTATACATTTAAACTTTTGGCCTGTAACGAAGACGGCATTTGGAATAAAGTGCCCGTCACATACAGTTTCAGCATAGCAACTCCTTATTATAAAACCTGGTGGTTTTATGTTTTGGCGGTGTTATTTATTGTATTCCTTTCGAGCCTGTTTTACCGTTTCAGGATGCGCAGGATTAAAGCCCTTAATAAAGAGCTTGAAAAAACACTTAATGAAAGAATCATTACCGAACAGAAACTACAGCAGAGCGAAAAGGATTACAGAGGCCTTTTTGAAAATGCGCACGATGCAATTATTATTCTCGACCCCATAAGGCTGACGATTATTTCGGCTAATAAAGAAGCGTGTAAAATGTACGGTTATGACATATCCGAGATAATCGGGCTCTCTTTTTCTAAAATATCGAGGGATTTCGAAAAATCGAAAAGCAATATTCTTGAAGCGCTCGAAAATAAGGGGTGGGGCGATTACGAGATTAACCATTTAACAAAAGATGGAAACCTTATTGATGTTGAAGTTAACGCCGCAGTCATTAATTACAAAGGCCAGGTTGCCATTGTGGCAATTATACATAATATAACCGAAAGGAAAATTATTGAAAGGGCGTTGATTGAAGCTAAAGAGCAGGCCGAAAAATCGAACCAGCTTAAATCGAACTTTCTTGCCCAAATTTCGCACGAAATCAGGACTCCTATTAATACTATTTTAAGCTACACTGCACTGCTTAAATCGGAAATAGGGAATCAGGTTTCGGAAGACCTGAGGGAAAGTTTCCAGTTCATAGATAACGGGGGAAGGAGGCTTATAAGGACTATCGATTCCATCCTTAATATGTCGCAGATTCAATCGGGCAATCAGGAGGTCTTTCCCGAAATACTTAATATTTATGATGATATTCTTGTTAAGCTTCATCAGGAATTAAAGCAGACTGCAAATTTGAAATCGCTCGATTTTATAATTACCAATAAAGCCGAAAAGGATATTATTCTGGGGGATAACTATTCCCTTACACAGCTTTTTGCAAATCTGGTTGATAATGCTATTAAATATACCCTTTCGGGAAATGTTTCAATCATTACCGAAAACAGGACTCCCGATACGGTAACAATTTACATTAAAGATACCGGCATAGGCATTTCGGAAGAATTCCTTCCCAATCTTTTCGATCCTTTCTCGCAGGAGGAGGTTGGCTATACCCGACATTTTGAAGGGAACGGACTTGGTCTGGCTCTGGTTAAAAGCTATTGCGACCTTAATAAGGGGCAGATTGAAGTTGAGAGCAAAAAGGGAGCGGGCACTACTTTTATTGTCACTTTTAAGCTTGCCGGAGACTAATTTTAGCCCTGCCATAATTTGTTTCTATCACCAGCCTGAAATAAGAGCGTTAGTCCTTCATAATATTTAATTTGGGGAAGCCAAAAACATCGAAAACAGGGCAAAAACGAGACTTCTGCCGACAAATACCTGAAAAATAGAATTACATTTTTTACTGATTATCCTATTTGCTGAATTTTGGGAAATTGCGTATTTTTCACTTCTATGGTAAAAAATATAACTATTGCAATAGATGGTCCTGCCGGTTCCGGAAAAAGTACTGCAGCTAAAAAAATAGCCGAAAAATTAGGCTTTACTTATGTTGATACCGGCGCAATGTACAGGGCAATTACTTTAATGGCTCTGCGTAACGGAATTGTTGATAATACCGAAGAAGTTATAAAACTTGCGCGTGGAATTCATCTTAACCTGAAATTTGAAAACGGAGTTACTAGAGTTTTTGTTAACGATGAAGAAGTTACCGAAGAAATACGTTCTTTCGAAGTTAATTCAAAAGTAAGCGAAATAAGTGTCATTCCCGAAGTGCGGACCGAGCTTGTAAAACTGCAGAGGAAATTGGGGGAAAGAGGGAACATTGTTGCCGAAGGAAGGGATACTACAACCGTGGTTTTCCCAAATGCCGATATTAAAATTTTCCTTACTGCCTCGGTTGACGAACGCGCCAAGAGAAGATTCAGGGAATTTCACGAAAAAGATAATACCATTACACTTGAAGAAGTTAAGCAGAATATAGAAAAAAGAGACCGGATTGACAGCAGCAGGGATGTAAGCCCTCTGCAGAAAGCCGAAGGCTCGCTTGAAATTGATAATTCGAATACCGAAGTAGATGTTGAAATTGAATATCTGCTTAAAAAAATTGAAGAGATTAGGAATAAATAAGTTTTAAAGCCGCTGAATATGTTTAACTAAATTATTCTGTCTTACCCTCTATTGCGGCTTGGGAGAGTAAAGACGGAAAATAGCTTTTTAGGAGGCTAAATGTTAGAAAAAGAAAAAGATGAGAAACCGGTAAAACGTGTTTCGGAAAAAGTAAAATATTTTAATGAGGAAGAATATTCTCAGGAAGATATTGCGCTTCTTTCTAAACTTTACAACGAATCGTTCAAGGATATTAAAGAAGGCGAAATCCTTGCAGGCAGAATTGTTGGTATTAATGATGATTCTGTAGTTGTTGATGTTGGTTTCAAATCTGACGGTACAATTCCCAGATCTGAATTCACTGCTACCGACGAAATTAAAATCGGGCAGGCTGTGGATATAGTTATTGAAAGTGTTGAAGATGAAGAGGGCAACCTTGTATTAAGCAAGAAAAGAGCCGACTTCCTCAAGATCTGGTCTAAAATTATTGATGCTTACGAAAACGAAAAAATCATTGTCGGCAAGATTCTTAAGAGAATCAAAGGCGGTATGGTTGTCGATTTAATGGGCATCGAAGCATTCCTTCCCGGTTCCCAGATCGATATCCGCCCCGTGCGCGATTTCGATGCTTTCGTAGGGCAGACAATGGATTTTAAGATTGTTAAAGTTAATATTCCTACTGAAAATGTCGTTGTATCCCATAAAGCACTTATTGAAGAAACTATTTCCGATCAGAGAAAAGAAATTCTCGAAAAACTTGAAAAAGGCCAGATTCTTGAAGGTATTGTTAAAGCCATTACCGATTTCGGCGTATTCGTCGATTTGGGCGGCGTTGACGGCTTAATCCATATTACCGATTTAAGCTGGGGCCGCATCAATCATCCTACCGAAGTTGTTAGGCTTGATGAAAAGATTAAAGTTGTGGTTACCGATTTCGATAAAGAAAAGAAAAGAATTTCCCTCTCTCTCAAACAGTTATTGCCTCATCCATGGCAGAATATCGAAGAGAAATACAAAATCGGCGATAAAGTTGGCGGCCGCGTAGTTTCTCTTACCGATTACGGCGCTTTCATCGAAATTGAAAAAGGCATCGAAGGCCTTATTCACATCTCTGAAATGAGCTGGACTCAGCATATCAACCATCCGTCTCAGTTTGTTTCTATGGGACAGCTTGTTGAAGCCGTTATTTTAAGCCTCGATAAGGATGAGAAGAAGATTTCCTTAGGCATGAAACAGTTAACCCCCGATCCTTGGCAGGAACTGCTTGCTAAATATCCGGTTGGCTCAAAACATACCGGTATTGCACGCAACCTTACCAACTTCGGCGTGTTTGTGGAACTGGAACCGGGCATCGACGGCCTTATACATATCTCGGACCTTTCATGGACCAAGAAAATCCGTCACCCCGGCGAAGTCGTTAAAAAAGGAGAAAAAATTGAAGTTGTTGTCCTTTCTGTTGATACCGAATCAAGAAAAATCTCCCTCGGCCACAAACAGATTAACGAAAATCCATGGGATAACTTCGAAAAAGAATATGCAATCGGAAAGATTACAGAAGGTAAAGTTGTACGCGTAATTGAAAAAGGAATTATTGCCGAACTGCCTTTAGGCGTTGACGGTTTTGTTCCTTCTACTCAGCTTTCTACTTCGAAGATTAAAAATCTTTCTTTCTGCTTCCCAATCGATATCAAATTGCCGCTCAAGATTGTTGAATTCGATAAAGAAAACAAAAAAATCGTTCTCAGCGCACTTGCAGTGCTTAAAGATAAATCGAACGATGATATTACCAACTACATCAAGACATACAAACTTGAAAAAGTAAACGTCGACGACATTAAAAATGCCGACGCAGCTAAATTCGATGCTTCCGATTTCAATTTGTACGAAGATGAAAAGAAAGAAAGAGCAGAAAGAGCAGAAGCTCCGGCTGCTGCCGAAACTGACAAGAAAGACGAGAATTAATTATTAGATAATTCTTTTTGGGCTGTATTTGATCAGATTTATTTATAATTTTGATTGAATACAGCCTTTTGTTATATATTTGGAAAGGATTTAAGTGGCTTCAAAAGTTGCGTTTTATACACTTGGATGTAAACTCAATTTCTCCGAAACATCTACTATTGGAAGGCAATTCCTTAATAAGGGATTTTCAATTGTTGACTATAACCACGATATAGCCGACGTTTATGTAATTAACACCTGCACTGTTACCGAAAACACAGAAAAAGAATGCCGCCAGGTTGTAAGGCGCGCCCTTAGGCATAACCCCAATGCCTTTATTGCCGTTGTGGGATGCTATGCCCAGCTTCGTCCGGATGAACTTGCCGAAATTGAAGGAGTCGACGCGGTTTTCGGCTCAAATGAGAAATTTAAAATCCACTCCCTTCTTGAGAATTTCGAAAAGAAGGAGCAGAGCTGTATATTCGTTTCACCTACTGAAGATATTAACGATTTTCATTTCGCCTCTTCAACCGAAGCAGATACGCGCACAAGGGCGTTCCTTAAAATACAGGATGGATGCGATTATACCTGCACCTACTGCACTATTCCCATGGCAAGGGGCAAAAGCAGGAGCATGGAAGCCGATAAGATTGTTGACGGATTTAAAAAACTGCTTGACGATGGTTATAAAGAAATTATTCTTACCGGAGTTAATGTGGGGGATTACGGAAAAGCAAAGGAGAGGGACCTTCTTTATGTGCTCAACAACCTTCTGAAAGTTGAGGGGGAATACAGGCTGAGGATAAGCTCTATTGAACCTAATTTATTGACCGATGAGATTATCAGCCTTACGGCATCTTCCGGTAAAATGGCGGACCATTTTCATATACCTCTGCAGAGCGGAAGCGATAAAATATTGCGTCTTATGCAGAGGCGCTATAATACCGCCGGTTACCGCGAGCTGATTTTTAAAGCTACCGAAAAAATAAGTAAATTAGGCATAGGAGTTGACGTTATTGTCGGCTTTCCGGGGGAAACGGAAGAGGACTTTCTGGATACCTACAATTTTCTTAAGGAACTCCCTGTTTCGTACCTGCATGTTTTTACATATTCTGAAAGGCCCGATACTAAAGCCGTTCTTATGGATGGCAGCGTTGATGTTGTGGTTAGGAAAAAACGGAATAACATGCTTAGGATTTTAAGCGATAAAAAGAAAAACGAATTCTACCGGAAAATGATTGGAAGCGAACTTACGGTATTGTTCGAGGAAGAAAACCACGATGGGTTTATGAGAGGTTTCGCGTCGAATTACGTTAGAGTTAAGCACCCGTACGAAGAAAGTATGGTGAACCGGTTGTCTAAAATTAAAATTGAGGAGGTTGATGATAATATTTGTACCGCAGTTATTTCAAATAATACATCAACATTAGCGGGTTAATTATGAAAAAGATTCTTTTGCTCTTGATATTCTCTTCATCCGTTCTTTTTGCCCAGAACGGCGAAAAACTTTCGATGCTTAAACTTAACAGCAAAATTGCCCGGATACCGGCAGGGGATAATAAAATTAATTTCACTACCGCGCCTAAGCTGGTTAAGAAAAATCCCGGACTTGCAATTGCCCTTTCTATGCTTCTGCCCGGAATGGGGGAATTATACGCAGGCTCTTTTGAAAGCGGCAAGTATTTTACCATTGCCGATGCCGTGCTTTGGGGTACGGTAATAGGACTTAATTCATACGGAAGCTGGAAAAGGGATAACTATAAAGCATATGCTCAAACTTACGCGGGGATAAACCCGGCCGGCAAGGACGATAATTACTTTGCCAACCTAGGCAGTTATGTAAGTATTGACGATTACAATAGGGATATGGACCTTCAGAGGCAGTTCGGTCTTGTGTACGATGTCTCGAAGTATAACTGGAATTGGGGCAGCGATGCCAGGAGGATTGAATACCGCAATATGTGGCGCAGCAGCGAACAGGCTTTCAACAGCATCCGCTTTGCAGTCGGTGCTTTAATATTAAACAGGATTATAAGCATTGTTAACGCGGTAAGGCTTGTTACTGCTCATAATAAAGAAGTTGAAAAACAGGATATGATTCAGGTCTCTTTTACCCCTAATTATCTCGAATCGAACCCTGTGGGGATGTCTCTCAATTTAAGGGCGGCGTTTTAATTAAATAGGGATAAGTAACCGGCGTGAATAATTACAAACTTACCATTCAATACGACGGAACCGATTATGCCGGCTGGCAGATTCAGAATAATGCACCTACCGTACAGGACGAAATTAGAAAAGCGATAAAGATTATTCTTAGGGAAGATGTAAACCTTATCGGTTCCGGGAGGACCGATTCGGGTGTTCATGCACTGGGGCAGGTGGCTAATTTCAGGACGGAAAAGGAGATTGACGAGGCAAGGTTTTTCCTTTCGCTCAATTCGGTACTGCCGGCTTCTATTTCAATTACGCGAATCGAAAAGGCAGACGAATCTTTCCATGCCCGTTTCGATGCCAAAAGCAGAAGCTACATTTATCTTATAACCAAAATTAAGTCCCCCTTTTACAAAAAATACAGCATGTTCAGCCCGCGGTTCGATAGTTACGATTTTGATAAGCTCGTTTCCCTTTCCAAATTGTTTCTGGGGGAACACGATTTTACCTCTTTCAGCCGAAAACTAAGCGAAACAGAGAATAAAAAATGCGTAATTAATTCTATTGCATGGCGCAAAAACAAAGAGCGGGTAATTTTTTATATTGAAGCCAACCGATTTCTGCACGGAATGGTGCGCACTATTGCAGGTTCGCTTTTGCAGGCAGTTAAAGAAAACAGGGACGAAGAATTCATTAAATCAATTTTTGAAATGAGGGATAGGGAAAAGGCAGGAGAAGCCGTTCCCCCTCAAGGATTGTTTTTATATAAAGTGAGGTATTAATATGATAGATCTTTCAAACAGGGTTGCTCTTATAACCGGGGGTTCGCGCGGAATAGGCGCCGCATGCGTTAAATTATTTATTCAGGCAGGGTGCAAAGTGGCATTTACCTACAAACAGGCAAAGGATGAAGCCGGTAAGCTCGCTTCGCAGTTCAACCCCGCCGATGTGCTGGCTGTAAAAGCCGATATGGAATCGGAGAAGGAAATAAATGAGTGTATTGAACAGACAATTAAAAAATTCGGTAAAATTGATATTCTTGTTCATAATGCCGGAATTTGGAATGACGGCACAATAGATAAAATGACCCTTGAGCATTGGGAAGAATTGATGAAAGTTAACCTTACAAGCAACTTTTTGCTCGTAAAAGCGGTTCTGCCTTATATGAAAGAAAAGAAATTCGGCAGAATAATAAATATTTCATCAACTGCGGGGCAGAGGGGGGAGGCTTTCCATTCCCATTACGCCGCTTCAAAAGGGGGAATGATCTCCTTCACAAAGTCGCTTGCCGTTGAACTGGCCCCATATAATATTACTACAAACTCGGTAGCCCCCGGCTGGGTAGATACCGAACTGAATACAGAAGTTTTTGCTGATGCCGAATTCAAGGAAAATGCACGAAAAGGTATCCCGGTAGGAAGAATTCCACTTGCCGAGGATATTGCCGGTCCGGTGCTCTTTCTCGCATCCGATTTGGCAAAACATATTAATGGCGAAATCTTAAATGTAAACGGCGGCAGTGTTCTCTGCGGCTGATTAAAAGGAGGTTGGTATGGATTTTTTAGGTAAGTTTCACCCGATATTAATCCATTTTCCCATTGCTTTGCTTACTGTTTATTCCTTTTTTGAAATTGTTTCCCTTTTTTACAAGGAAAAGAGCCTCGATAAGTTCACTCTTGCCCTGCTTGGGCTCGGAGTCCTTTTTGCGGTTGCCGCTGTTTTTACCGGCCATCTTGCCGAAGACCTTAGCTATAATCTTCTTAACCAGGTTCAGAAAGAAGCAATTGAAACACACGAAACTTTCGCTACAATTGTGCTATTCTACTTTGCGGCGCTTTTCTTTATCAAGTTCTACCTGGTAAAGAAAATTAAATTTACCGGCTACTATAAATTCGCTTATATTGCAATGGTTTTAATTGGTAATATTTTTATATATTTAACCGGTTATTACGGAGGCAGGTTGGTATTCGATTACGGAATTGGGACCGCGCTGCTTAAATAAACAAGCTGATTTTATTTTTATTGATTTACGCGATGAAGAAGATATTATTTATACTTTTATTATTAAGTACGGCTCTTCATGCCCAGATGCTTAAATTAGGAGAGGCAAAAGGGCTCTTTTTATCGGCCGGAGTAGGGCCTAAAATTCCTGTAGGCGCTTTTGCCGATAAATGCAACCCGGGGAGCGGTTTCGATTTCTCCCTTTCCTATACCGATAACGCGGTTATGCCCGTATTTATTAATCTTTCAGCCGGATACACACACTTTCCGGGAAGCCAAAACCTTTATTCAGCATCCGATTATTCCTCCTTTTCGAGCAATGCAATAACGGCTTCGCTTGGTGTAAGATATTATTTACCCCCAATTATGGAGCAGTTCGTTATTATAATGCCAGTTGTTGATTGCTCACTGCTTTATACTAATTTCAACGATTTTCATCAGTTCAAACAGGAAACGAAGAAAAGTAGTTTTAACGAAAATTATTCAAAGTTAGGATTTCAGGCGGGCGCCGGCATTTCGATGTTTATGTTCGATATTATGGCTTACTATAATTATTTACAGGATCATAATTCCGTTGAAGTTGACCTGCGAGCCCGAATTCCCATTTTCATATCAATGTAAGGAGGAAGAATGAATTTTGAAAACATTACTTTTGAAATTAAGTATAAGACGGGCATTATTAAAATCAACCGTCCCGATAAACTTAACGCTCTTAACCATAAAACCCTTGTAGAATTGAAAACTATCTTTACTTCAATTAAGGATGACGACAATATTGACGTTATGGTAATTACCGGTACGGGGGAGAAGGCTTTTGTAGCCGGGGCAGATATATCGGAATTAAATAAATGCGACGGTGAGACGGGGGAAAAATTCGCTCTGGAAGGGCAGGAGGTATTCAATTTAATTGAAAACCTTGGCAAGCCGGTAATTGCGGCAGTAAACGGTTTTGCGCTTGGCGGGGGATGCGAACTTGCCCTGGCTTGCCATATAAGGCTCGCTTCTACTAATGCCAAATTCAGCCAGCCCGAAGTGAACCTTGGCATTATACCCGGTTACGGAGGCACACAGCGCCTTACTAGAATTATTAATACCGGCCGCGCCGCTGAATTAATTCTTACAGGCGATATGATTGACGCCGCCGAAGCCTACAGAATTGGATTAGTTAGCAAAATATATAACCCCGATGAACTGATGAATAAGGCAGTAGAACTTGCCGATAAAATCGGTTCCAAAGGGCAGGATGCCGTTAGAATGGCTCTTAAGGCAATTATTGCCGCCGGCGAAATGCACCGCGCCGATGGGCTTAAATACGAAGCCCGGCTTTTCGGCAATTGCTGCGGAACCGAAGACTTTAAGGAAGGAACAAAAGCCTTTCTTGAAAAAAGAAAACCTGAATTTAAAAAATAATTTACCGGATGTGTTGTTAAGTTGAAGAAAAAAGCCGTTCAATATCTTTTATTGATTTCAATTTCTCTTTTGATTATTAGTGTTGCTGTTGATATTGTTTTTAAAAAGCAGGAAATGCATTTTGAAAAGGATTTCTCTGCCGCCGAAATTGAAAAGACATATCTGAACACACTTGATGAATGCGGCTTCGATTCGAAATGGATAAAAATTAAACCAAACAGGGACGGGGCAAACGATTCCGTCCCTCATATTATTAATGTAAAACTTCCTTCCGATCTCCCTTTTCCTATGCTGGTTAAGTATTTCCAGTCCAAAATTGATGCCCCGTTCGTAAAACTCCGCTGCGACGAGCTTAAGAGGGATAAAGATTTTTCTATTAAGGTGTTTTCAAACGGAATACTGAAATTTGAATCGGACATAGAGAGAGAAACAGAACTTGTTAGAAAAGGGGTTAAAGTTTCTTTCATAATTACGGGCTTTAACGACCTTTCCGTGGCTCAGCAGACAGACCTTCTTAAAACCCCTTATCCATTTGCCGTAGAGCTGGTGCCTACGGATAAGGACGCCGCATTGACCGATTCAGTTAAGAAATTCAAAAAAGATTATATTGTTACATTTAATGACGATATCTCGGGCAAGAAATTCCTTTTAAAGGACAGTTACAGCAGGGACAAACTGATAGCAAATGTGCTTGAGATTCTTTCGGCTTTCAAGTATAACTCCCTTTATCTTATAGATACAGCATCCGATCTTCATTCTCAATCGAACTACCCTTTAATTGAAAAGGAAATGAAGCGGAATAAAATCCGTTTCGAAAACCGGAATACATATATTTGCCTTGACGATGACAAGAAAGAGAACATTTACAATGGTTTCATACAGGCGGTTGAAGGTTCGGGGGGAGATTCGAGAATTTTTCTTATAGACGCTTCTAATTATATCTCAATTCTGGATAAGGTGGAAAAATTCTTCAGAAAAGGGAATAAAATTATATCGGTTTACGAAAATTTATAGCTTAACCATTACGGAATTACGTTGCCGTAAATGTCGACTTCAATTACCGGTTCTTTAATAACTTCCTTAAGCTGCGGCAGAACCTCGCGGCGGTCACCTACAATTAAGTAAATCATTTTATCGGGGTTTATGTTGTTTCTTGCGGCCGCAAGAACCGATTCATATGTAGCGTTTTCTATTTTGCTTATATACTTGTCAAAATAATCGCCGGGCAGTTTATAAAGGTTCAGCAGGGTCATATTCTTTACCATCTGCGCGTAGGTCTCAAACAGAGCCGGGTATCTTTTTATCAAGGCCGATTTGGCAAAATCAATTTCCTCAGGTTTAATCTCTTCCCTTATGCCTTCAATTTCCTTTAATAATTCGGCTACCGATTCGCCGGTGTTTTTTGAGTGCACCGAGGTCTCAATTTCGAAATATCCGAATTCTTTGTTGTAAATATAGGCTGAATGGGCTCCGTAGGTAAATCCTCTTTTTTCCCTTAGGTTAAGGTTAATTCTGCTTGTAAACTGCCCCCCGAAAACAGAATTCATTATGAGGGTCTCAAAATAGTCTTCGGCATTCCTTCCTTTGGATGTATGCCCTCCCCTTATTTCGCTCTGGGCCGCATCTTCCTTATGGATGAAATAAAATTTCCTCGAATCGTTCCTAAGTGGAAAAATGCCGTACGAAGCCTCTTTGTGGTTATTCCAGCCGGAGAGATATTTTTCCAGAAGCCTCTTCATCTCGGGCATAAGAATATCGCCTGCAACCATTAAAGCGCTGTTATCAATTGTAAAATAATTTTTATAAAAATTCCTCACGTCTTCGTTTGTAATTGAGGCAACGCTCCTTTCATAACCGATGGTAGGGTAGGCATAAGGTGTGTTTTTACAAACCAGATTGTCGAACGCAACCGAGGCAATATATG
>DAHYUM010000084.1 GCA_027398005.1 bacterium | reverse complement strand
AAAAAGGGTTATTATGCCTAGATAAATTATAAACCCCGAAAGAGGTATTACAATCAGGTTTGCCCCGAGCGATGCAATTGAGAGTTTATGAAAATAGGCAAGGGTAAAAGGGAGCGTTCCAATCTGCGCGGCTACCGAAACCGCGCCGAATAAAATAATTAATCTAAGCTTTTTCCTCTCCCTGAATTTATTGTATGCCCACTCCTTTATTAAGGGAAAGATACAAGCAATTGAAATAACGGCGGCAAATGAAAGCTGGAACCCGGGATTAAATAATTCGTTTGGGCTGATAATTAAGATTACAAGTGCTGAGAGTGCAAGGATATTGTACACATTCCTATCCCTGTTGAGCAAAACGGCCGTTATAAATATAAGCCCCATTATAACTGCCCTTTCAACCGATACCTGCCCCCCTGTAATGAAAAGGAAAAATATCAACCCTGCCGCCGCAAGAATATATTTTAGATATGGGTTGAACCTGTTAAACAGGAAGAAGAAAATGAGCATTATCAGTGCTACATGCTGTCCCGATACCGCGAGTACATGAACCACTCCGGCGTTAATATAATTCTCAATCGATTCCTCGTCAATTTTCTTGTAATCCCCCAGCAGAAGCCCTCTTAAGAGAGCTGAAGTCTTCGGATTATGGAGCCTCTGCACTTCATCGTCAATACCCTTTCTTAAACGGTGGAAAAAATTATTAAAAGAACCGTAAAGGTCTATTTGATCCGGTTTTGAGAAAGAAATCTCCTTAACCCCGTAAACAGCCGCTATTCCATTAATGCCGTTGTAATAAAGGTAATTATTATAATCGAACTCTCCCGGATTTCTGATATCCCTCGGTTTCTGCAGTGTTCCGGTAAGTGTAAATTCATCCCCTATATTCAGCTTATCGTAGAGTTTTCTCAATGCCGAAAAGTCATTGTCGTAAATTCTTACTATGAACTCTGTTGAAAGGGAATAATCGCCCGTTTCCAGTTTTACCGAATGGATAGACGCATTAAAGACCAGCCTCCCTTCCTTAATAAGGTCAATCGATTTCACCTTCCCCTTAATTACCGCCCCCTGGTATTTCAATTTAGGGAAAGGGTATTGCTTTAACCGGCCCGAGTTAACCGAATAAACCGCAGCTCCGGTAAATATAAAGCAGAAAAGTGAAATAAAACCGATTATTGATTTGAAGCGTTTATTACCCAATAAATAAAACAGGAGTAAGGCGCCTAATAGAAATAAAAGAAGAAAAATGAGCAGGGATAGCCCCGGCTGAAAAAACTTTTGAATGATAATACCAATAATAAAAGATAAAGCAATTTTTATTACCGGATATTCTTTCAAATATAAAACTCCAGAATTGATTTTTTAATTTGGGAAATGTCTTTAATACTACCGGCAAGATACGATGAATGTTTACCCGCCGCAATAGTAAGAGCCGGGTTCCGCGTATGCATTTTACTAGATAAATCTTCAAAATTGCCATGGTCTGAACAGACTATAAGTGTAAAATCTTCAGGAAGATTGGTTAGAAGGTAGAGCAGGAATTGATCCAGCGTTTCATAAATATGGTCGAAAAGTTCAGGTATACGGGCGTGCCCCAGATGGTCGGTAAGAAAGAATTCAAAAAGGGTAAAATGATTCTTTGATGCGAGCCTTAGCAGTCTTTTACCCGCAAGCTGAGGGGAAATAACAGGAAGTTTATAGTTTAGCTTGTTAACCCACCTGAAGTTATCAATTTCGGCGCTCAGGGCCCGTCCGGCCCGTAAATCGGCCCCCTTATTTAATGGCGTGCCGCTTAAAATACAGCTTAGGGATGTAACGCTAAGCCTTTGCTTGCCCGAATTCACATAATCGAAAAATATTTTTGGATATGCGTTGGCAAACGCCGCCTTAAGTCCGGCTCTTTTGAAATCGGCAAATATACTGCTCTCTTTTATTACCGGCACAAGCTTTGTCGGTGGAAACGGCCCGAAATGGGAACCGTTTATTTTAGGCGCGTTTACTCCGCAGAATATGGATGTCTGCCCGGTACCGCTCTGTGGAAGCCCTTCAACCCCAAGATTGGCGTCTGTAGGAAAGAGATAAATATTATCCCTGTTCATTCTTTGCATGCCAAGGTGCGGTGTTGAGCCGAATATTTGGGTAAATGTTTTAAATTCTTTTCTAAAGAAGGGATTGTTTACCTCATCGGCATTACCAATGCCTACACCGTCAAGAAATATTAAAATGGTCGAATGCAATTTTGTTCCGTTCAATTATTCTTTCGATTCCACCATAATGGTAACGGGACCGTCATTAAATATCTTAACAAGCATCATAGCCCCGAATACGCCTGTTTTGACTTTTTCCGCCCCCAGATTATTACGCACCCTGGCGCAGAATTTTTCATATAACTCATTGGCAAACTTAGGTTCTGCGGCATCGGTAAAACTGGGCCTGTGCCCCCTGCGCGCGTCTCCGTAAAGGGTAAACTGCGAAATTACAAGCACTTCACCGTCAATATCCTTCAGCGAAAGGTTCATCTTGCCGTTTTCGTCTTCAAATATTCTTAGGTTACAGCATTTATCAGCAACAAAGTTCAAATCGGCTTCGGTATCGGTCTGTTTTACCCCTAATAGAATAACCATCCCCTTTTTAATGGCTTCGTAATGTTCCGGTTCATCAACTTTAACCGAGGCCTCGGTAACGCGCTGTACAAGTGCCCTCATTTCTTCCTTCCTATAATTACCCGGTCAATTTTCTGCAGGTCGGGTATAATTTCCACTTCCGTATAGCCGTGTTCTTCAAACAGGTTTTTAATATCAATTGACTGCCCTTTGCCCATTTCGAAAACAAGCCATCCCCCGCTGTTCAGTTTTTCCTTGGCAAGAGGAATTATCCTTTTATAAAAAGTAAGTCCGTCACCGTAATCGGTTACGGCATTTCCCGGTTCAAAATCGGTAATCTCCTTCTGCAATGTTTCAAATTCGCCTGCAGATACATAAGGGGGATTAGATATAATTAAATCGAACAGTGGAAGTTTTATATCAGCCTCATCCGAAAAGATATCCATTTTTTCGAACTTAATCTTATTTTCAACGCCGTGCTTTTGGGCATTTTCAATTGCGCAGTTCAATGCGTCTTCGTTAATATCAATTGAAAGGATATCGGAATTAGTATATAAAGCGGCAAGTGATACCGGAATGATGCCCGTCCCGCATCCAATATCAAGCATTTTCAATTGAGCGCTTTTACCGAAACGGTTAATTACAGTCTCAATTAAAAATTCGGTTTCGGGGCGCGGTATAAGAACGTTCGGCCTGGTTATGAATTCCATTCCGTAAAAATCTACCTTACCGGTTATGTACTGAAGAGGTTCGAACTTACCCCTTCTCTGAATCGATTCCCGGTATTTAACCGTTTCAGCCTCAGTAAGAGGTTTTTCGAATGAAAGGTATAATTTCAGCCTGTCGCATTTAAGAATATCGGCCAGAAGAAGCTCGGCATTTGTACGCGCCGATTCAATCCCCTTCTTAGCAAGGTAATCGGTAGATAACCTGATGGCTTCTAGAATTGTGAGCATATATGGTTACGGTTAGTTCTTTCTTTTAACTACAAAATCCACAAGCCGGGCAAGCGATTCTTTAACTTCGGAATCGGGGAAGATATTAAGGCATTCCTTCGCTTTTTGGGAATATAATTCAGACATTTCTTCGGCGTATTCAATTCCCTTTTTGCTTTTTACGAATTCAATAATTTCATCCACCTGTTTTGGCCCAGGATGGCTGCGGATGGTTTTAATAATTCCTTTTGCTTCCTCTTTACTGCTTTGCTTAAGCGCATATATGAGGGGAAGTGTAATTTTTTTCTCCTTTATATCTCCGCCAAGGGGTTTTCCTATTACGGATGAATTGCCTACATAATCGAGAATATCATCCCTTATCTGGAAAGCTATGCCGAGATATTCGCCGTAATTGCGCATTGCATCAATTTTTTCAGTGTCGCTTCCGGCGCTCCGAGCACCTACTTCGCAGCAGGTCGAAAGCAGAGAAGCCGTTTTATCCGATATGATTTTATAATATGTGGGTTCGTCAATATTCAATCTTCTTGTCTTACTGGTCTGTAATAGCTCCCCTTCGGACATTCGTTTGACCGTATCGGTCATTGTCTTAAGGAAATCGAAATCGCTTCCGTCCACGGCAACCATAAGTCCGCGCGCTAAAAGGTAATCCCCCATTAAAACAGCCACTTTATTCTTCCAGATGGCATTAATTGAAGGGAACCCCCTTCTTTTTTCGGCGTTATCCACAACATCATCGTGAACTAAAGTAGCGGTATGCAGAAGTTCAACCAGAATAGCCCCCCTATAGGTTCTATCGCTTACTCCGCCGGCAATTTTAGCCGAAAGCAATACAAGAATGGGGCGGATTTTCTTCCCTTTCTGATAAAGAATATACCGGGTAACCAATTCAACCAATCCGACTTTCGATTTCATCGAATTTTTGAATTCTTTGCTGAAAAGATCCAGTTCTTTTTTAACCGGCTCGGTTAAATCTGATAATTTGTACGAATTCAAGACTTCCTTTGAGCAATTTTTGAAACGAAAATACTTAATTCATATAAGAAAACCAAAGGCACAGCAAGAATAAGCTGAGAGACGGGGTCGGTGCCGGGCGATAGGAATGCGGCTAATATCATTATTACTACAATTGAATGGCGCCAGTACTTCCTCATAAGCTTTGGAGAAAGAATACCCAGTTTTGTGAAAAAGAAAGAGAGCACCGGGAGCTCGAACACGAGCCCTGCCGCTACAATTATATTTATTATTATTGAAATGTACTCATCGAGTGCGAAATTATTTTCAATTGCCACGGTGCCGAACCCTGCGGCGAATTTAAGAGTAATAGGAAGCATAATAAAATAGCCGAAAGCCGTACCCGTAATAAAACAGAGAGTAGTAAAAAAGACGACCGATTTTACATACCTTTTTTCATTTTTATGAAGCGCCGGGGCAACAAATTTCCATAACTGATATACTATTACCGGAAGGCTTAACATCAAACCGCCAACAAGCGCCACCTGAAAATACATCATCAGCTGACCGAACGGCCTTAAATTCTGCAATTTAAAATTGGACATTTTTGCCGGAAGAAGAAGTACTTTATCAACAAAAAAATTGACGAATATAAATGAGATTGCCGTACCTATAACCAATCCGAATAAGGATTTTAATATGGCTTTTCTTAATTCCTCAAGATGGTCGAGAAAGGACATCTCTTTTTCGTTGTTGTCGTCGGACATCAGCTAATTCCAAATGAAATGAATAATAGAAATCCGGAAGGGGTTTTATCCCCTTCCGGAAAGTAAATTTATGCCAGTTCGGGATACAATGGGAATTTTGAGCAGAGGTCTTTAACTTCGCCCTTAATTTTGGCGAGCTCAGCCTCGTTTTCGCTGTTCATAATTGCCCTGTCAATAAATCCCGCAATAAGTTTCATCTGTTCTTCTTTCATGCCTCTGGTTGTAACAGCAGGCGTGCCAACTCTTATACCGCTTGTTACAAAGGGACTCTTTGTATCGAAAGGAACCATATTCTTGTTTACGGTTATGCCTGCCATACCAAGCGCAACTTCGGCTTTCTTGCCGGTTATATTCTTGTTTGTAAGGTCTACAAGCATAAGGTGGTTCGAAGTACCCCCCGAAATGATGTGATAATCTTTCTTCATCAGTTCATCTGCCATTGTAGCGGCGTTCTTTATAACCTGTCCGGCATATTCCTTAAATCCGTCTCCCAGAGCTTCCTTAAATGCTACGGCTTTTGCCATAATAACGTGCATAAGGGGTCCTCCCTGAATGCCCGGCATAACGGTGCTGTCGAACAATTCGGACATCAATTTAAGCCTGTCCCCTTTAACTGTTTTAATTCCGAGAGGATTCTCCTTATCCTTGCCAACCAGAATAACGCCCCCTCTAGGGCCTCTTAAAGTCTTATGGGTGGTAGATGTAACCACATCGCAGTAAGGCAACGGATTTGTAAGGTACCCTTTTGCTATAAGTCCGGCAGGATGAGCCATATCGCACATAAGGAAAGCGCCTACTTTATCTGCAATTTCCCTGAATTTGGCGTAATCCCAATCCCTTGAATAGGCGCTGGCGCCGCAGATTATCATTTTTGGTTTTTCTTTCTTCGCGAGGTCTTCAATTATATTATAATCGAGCATTGTGGTTTCTTTATTAAGAGGATAACCGATAGCCCTGTAAATGGTACCGCTGAAGTTAACTGGAGAACCGTGAGTAAGATGTCCACCGTGGTCAAGGCTTAAGCCGAGCACTGTATCCCCCGGTTTGAGCAAAGTCATGTAAACGGCCATATTAGCCTGCGAACCGCTGTGAGGCTGAACGTTAACGTATTCAGCGCCGAAAAGTTTTCTTAATCTGTCTTTAGCAAGTTCTTCTGCCATATCAACATATTCGCATCCGCCGTAATAGCGTTTTCCCGGGTATCCTTCGGCATATTTGTTTGTTAAAACCGAACCGGCCGCGGCCATAACGGCAAGGCTTACAAAATTTTCAGAAGCAATTAATTCAAGGTGACTTTCCTGTCTTCCAAGTTCCAGATTTGCAACTTCAAGAACTTCTGCGTCATTTTTCAAGTAATTTAACATATCTCATCTTATTATTTTGTTTAAAAATTATTTTTCTTATAAAACGAATTTTTACCGTTTCAATTCTAATAAGTAATTTACTATTTACCAAATTTTATCGGTTTTTGGCTTAAATTATTATTTTAATTCCCCCTTTTCTTATAATGCGTACAATAAAAAACCCGCAATAAAAGCGGGTTTTAATTGTAAATTGTTTCTATGGGGCTGTTATCTCTCGGTTCTGATAAACCAGAGTTCTCCCATACTTATGCCCACATTAAGAGTAAAGAATTTTTCCTTAATAAGGTTATTCGATGTAGTGCCCCTCTCACCGTACTGCAGACCAATATCAATGGTGTTGTAAGTACCCCCGTAAATATTTCCGAACGGAAGAGAAAAGCCGGCATACATTGCGTACTGGTTTATGGATGTAGAGTTCATAAAGTACTGCGAGTTTTCGAAACTTACGCCGAGACGGTAAGTTACTCTATCCCAGTACGATTCTTTATCGGGATTAGGATTGGCATATTCCACGCCTGCGCTGTATCTGTTAAGGTTCTGATATACCCCCGGTTTAATGTTATTAACCGAGTACTGCGCAAAAGGCTGGTAAATATAATCGGCAACAAACTGATACCGGTTGAACAATTTAACCGATAAGCCGTAGCCTAGCCTTACAGGCATATTTATCTTCTGGCTGACCGAAGAGGAAACGAAAGTACTGTCGGAACTTCCTGAAACTTCGGATGAATCCCTTTTCAGCAGGAAGAATGAATTTACAGAAAGACCAAGATGAAGATCGGAAATATCTTTTGAACCGAAAATTCTGGATAAATCGGGGGTTATAATACCTGCATTAATAGCCGTACCCTGGTAATTATCCAAATCCTTGAAAATTCCGTTTTTGTACTGGACATCGGCCATAATGCTGTTAGAGTTATATTCAATCCGGCCGTAATAATATTCAAATGCGGCGCCAACCGAAAAATCGAGCGGAAGATTGAAAGAAATACCGGCGAAAATCTTATTTATTCCGCCGCTTCCTTCATAAATCGCTTTATAACTTCCTACAAGGGGATCACTTTCCTGGGCATCAACTTCGTACATAACATTAGAGTAAGGCACCAGCCCTCCTGCAAGAACAATTCCCTTTGTAGTATCTACCGGAACTGCAATACTGAAGCCTGAAATTTTTGCCTGTGCATACTTTACGCTGGAAGAAGAATTGCTAAGTGCCGAGGCGTTATAGTACATACCGGCATCGAATCTTGTCCTTTTAATGCTGTACCATCCGGCAGGGTTAAGGCTTGAAAAATCGACAACATCCTTAAGGGCAATACCGCCGCCTCCAAGTGAAAATCTTCTTGCGTTAAGGGCAAAATATAAATCACCTATTCCCTTTCGTGTATAAAGAGAACCGCCGTCGGCCCAAACTGATGCCGAAATTAAGAAAATGACAAGTGAAATTTTTATTATTCTCATTATTGCTCTTTAATTATTTCTGGTTGAATAAGTAATTCTTAAACGAGGTCTCTTTGAAGCATCGGGATAACTAGAGCCGTAAAATACAAGCTTGGAACCGTCATATTCCTGCCCGTCAACGGCTATAATCATGCCGTAATTTTCCCCTGTGTTAATCCATTTCTGCACAAATGTTGTCACATCCCCCGAATAACGGAATCTGTTTGGAGAGCTAAGCCTTGTAATATACTTTACCTGTGTAGTATCAATATCCAAAGTATTTGCCGTTTTAATCATTTCAGCATCAACAACAGTAGCCAATTCGGAATAGGTAGATTTTGACGGCTTGGCTATATCCGATTTAGTCGAATCGATATATAAATCGAGTGTGGCCTTATTCATTACCGCGTTGGTAGGCAGTTTGGGGAGTTTAAAAATAAGTTTATTCTGGTAATTTATTGTTCCCTGAAGCGTAATGTACTGGTCCGTTCCAGTTGGGAATGGGGCTGTGGCATAATAGGTATTTCTTGTAGCAAAGGAGGATAAGGTATCGGTGTACTGAGTCCCTTTCTGGAAAACGAGATATATTTCGGGGGCAATGCCCTGCGTGGTGGAATAGCCTAAATAACCATATGCCTTATTAGTTTCAGGGGTAGGCTGAAGCAGAATTCCGTAGTTCTTTGGTACACTGGTCGAATCGGCTGTTTGAACCCTGATCCAATCCCTTACAACGTTCGGATCAAGCGTAAATGTGGTCAATGTATCTACAATGTTTTTGTTAGACGCTATATCAGCCGCATCGTATGTAATACTCTGGAAGGTCGATGCAGTCACCTTATTCAAATCGGTGTTGCTTGTAATGCGGTGAACTGTAAAATTAAATGGGCTTGCCGAATCCCCCATGTAATAACGCCCTACGAGGGAAACCCATGCCTTTGTAATTGTGATGGTACCGTCTGTAAGCATGCTCTTAATAGAATCGGGAGCGGTAAAGGGGAAACGGAGCATCATAGTTGACTGGTAATTGCCATATTTACCCAGTACAATAGCCTCGGTATGCGATTTAACTTCCGGATACGATTCGTTAAAATAGGTGCTGTCCTTAACCGCCGAGGTATCGGCCTGGCTGAAAGAATATCTGTCGTTGCCCGGTATAAATTCATCTCCGAATGAACTCGGTGAGTCTTTACAGGCAGAGAGCAGTAACGAAAGGAGCAGAACAAACGCTATAGAGAATCTCAAATTATTTCTCCTTGATAATCGGTTATAATAAAATTACTCGCTTCTTCAAAATTATCCGCAACAAAAGTGGGAATGAGATTATTGTTTTCCATCTCTTCCCTTTCGGCCCTGCTTATAGTGTTAGTAAGAAGAACCGTCTTAATACCGGCATTAAAACCGGATTCAACATCAATTGCTTTGTCTCCAATAATGTAGGATTTTTTCAAATCCAATTTCAATTCACTTGCCGCCTTCAAAATCATTTCGGGAGAAGGCTTTCTGCAGAGGCACTCCTCAGGTGAACTGAATTCGGGGTGATGGCTGCAATAATAAAAAGCGTCAATTTTAGCCTCTTCCCCTAACAAATCATTTATTCTTTTATTAACTGCAATTACCTGTTCTTCCGTAATCAACCCTCTTGCAATACCCGACTGGTTTGAAACGACAACTATTGTAAAACCGAAACTGCATTTAAGTTTCCGGATTCCCTCTTTAACGAGGGGATAAATTTCAACTTTCTCGGGGTCACCCAAATAACCGGGGTCAAGATTAATTGTGCCGTCCCTATCCAAAAATACAGCGGGTTTAAGCATTTTTCAATTAATCGGCAAGTTTCTTATACAAATCGACATACTGTTTAGTCGAATCGATCCATGAAAATGTTGATTTCATTCCGTTTTTGATAATCTTGCTCCAGGTAGCTTTGTCGTTATTATATATTTCAACGGCTCTCTTAATTTCCTTTACCATTTCTTTGGCATCATATTTATCGAATACGAAACCATTTCCATCCTGATTCTTATCGGTATAGTTTACCACAGTATCGGCCAGCCCTCCTGTTTTATGTACAATGGGGACAGTACCGTAAACTAGACTGTACATCTGGTTAAGACCGCACGGTTCTGATTTTGAGGGGATTAAGAGCATATCGGAGCCTGCTTCTATAAGATGGGCAAGTTTTTCGTCGAATCCTAAATAACAGGAAAGTTTATTTGGATGCTTTGCGGCGTAATCTTCAAAGTATTTCTGGTATTTCTTCTCCCCCGTACCCAGCAGAACAACACGTACATTCAGTTTGGCAATATCGGAGAAGGCTTTCTGAAGCAGGTCGAAACCTTTAGTATCGGTAAGCCTCGAAATTATGCCTATAATTGGAATATTTTCATCGGCGGCAAAGCCGAAATTTTCGCACAGGGCAATTTTATTTTCAATCTTATCGGCTATATTCTTCTGGGAATAGTTCTTTGCAATAAGTTTATCCTTTTCAGGATTCCAAATCGCTTCGTCAATTCCGTTTATAATTCCGTATATATCTTTTTTTCTCTTGGCCAAAAGCGTATCAAGTCCGTAGCCAAATTCCTTTATGGAGCAAATTTCCTTAGCATAGGTAGCGCTTACTGTATTAATAATATCGGCATATTGAATGCCTGCTTTGAGGAAGTTTACTTTAGATGAATGGATAATTCCTTTATCCGAGTTCAACTGCTCCGGCAGGCCTGTCTTTGCGAAAGATGATTTGGGGAAAATTCCCTGATAAACAAGATTATGAATAGTGAGAATTGTTTTAATCGACTGGAACATCTCGTTGTTTTTATGAACCGTCTTAAGATAAGCGGGAATGAGTGAACACTGCCAGTCGTTAATATGAATAATATCCGGTATCCAGCCCAGTTTTTGAATTAATTCAAAAACCGATTTGTTAAGGAGTATAAACCTTTCATCATTATCCTTAAATTCCTCACCGGTAATAGGATCTTCGTAGAGGCTGTGTCGAGAAACAAAATACTCCATATTATCGAGGAAATATATTTGTACTCTGGCTTTTGGCCCCACCAGAAAAGAGGAACGGAGCGAAAATGAAACTTCCTTATCCCCAATTTGGGTTTTAAGATCTTTTAATCTTACAACTTCATGAATTTTGTATTTCCTTTCATCAATTGAACCATATTTAGGAACAACGATTCTAACCTGGTGTCCCATTTCGGTTAATTTTTGAGTCAATGCTGAGGAAACATCGGCCAGACCGCCGGTTTTCATAAAAGGTACTACTTCTGAGGTAACAAATAAAATTTTATACTTCTTTGAGGAAGGCATTATCAGCTATCCTTAATTTTTTGATTCCTAAATTTACGAAATTCTTAATAGAGAGACAAAAATATTTGCATTTTGAAAAATTTAAGAGGATTTTTGAAATGACATTTTCAAAACTATGATGAATTATACATGCTTACCTTATTAAAGAATCCTGCTCAAATTGTTACTGTAGATACCGGCGGTAAAAATTATAAACGGGGCAAAGAGATGAATTCCCTCTCCCCTATAACCGACCACAGCATAGTTATTGAAAATGAGAGGATAAAAGAGATTATAACAAACAAAAAAGCCGCCTCAAAGAAATTCGATAATATAATAGACGTGACCGGTAAAACAGTGCTCCCCGGTCTGGTGGAATGCCACACCCATACAGCCTTTGCAGGTTCAAGGGCTAACGAGTTCAGAATGAAACTTCAGGGAGCAACTTATGAACAGATTGCCAATTCCGGCGGAGGTATAAACAGGACCGTACAGTCGGTGCGCAGTTCCAGCTTTGAAGAATTGGTTAAAATAATAAGACCCAGAATAAATTATTTT
>DAHYUM010000083.1 GCA_027398005.1 bacterium | reverse complement strand
ATCATCGGAGACAGTGAGGATGACAATCTTGACGTGCGGCATTTCGCGCTTAATCCGCCGGGTGGCTTCGAGGCCGTCACAGCGGGGCATATTGACGTCCATTAAAATTACATCGGGCTGAACGGCAAGAAGGCGGGCAATGCAAAGCCTCTGCTGCTGATCCAATGGAAGTTTCAGAGCGGGATGATTTAATTTGTCTTTCACCTGATCCCACAGCCAGGCCCCTTTAAGGCTTTTTTCGGCAGTCTCTTCTAGAACGCTTTTATTCCTTATACCGGCTACTTTAAGTCCGTATAATACATTCTCCTTAATAGTAAGAGGAAAAGGATTGGGGCGCTGGAATACCATCCCAATTTTCTTTCTTAACTCGGCAGTTTCAACGGAAGAATCGTAAATCTCTTTCCCTTCGAATAAAATTGAGCCGGTAACGCGGGTTCCTCTAATAAGGTCGTTCATCCGGTTGAGGCTTCTTAAAAGGGTCGATTTGCCGCACCCGGAAGGGCCTATAAGAGCAGTTATTTTATTCTTTTCCACCGACATGCTAACGTTCTTAAGCGCCTGAAATTTGCCGTAGAAAAGATCGAGATTGCTTATAGTAATTATTTCCTTTTTCTCTTCCATTTTATCCGAATCTGCCTGTAATGTAATCGTCTGTTTCTTTTTTAACCGGCGATGTAAAAACCTTTCTTGTATCGCCAATCTCTATCAGGTCTCCCATCAAAAAGAATCCGGTTCTATCGGCAACGCGAGCGGCCTGCTTTGTATTGTTCGTAACCAAAATAATTGTGTATTTGCTCTTCAGTTCGTTAAGGGCGTCTTCAATTTTCGCGGTCGAAATCGGGTCAAGCCCCGATGTAGGTTCATCAAGCAGAATCACTTCAGGCTCCATAGCCAGAACGCGCGCAAGGCAGAGCCTCTGCTGCTGGCCCCCCGATAGACGGAGCCCGGAAATATTCAAACGGTCTTTAACCTCGTTCCAAAGGTATGCTTCGGTAAGGCTCCGTTCAACCAGTTCGTCAAGTTTCTGTTTGTTCCTAATGCCCGAAAGCCTTACGCCGTAAACAACATTTTCGTATATGCTCATTGGCAGCGGTACAGGCATTGCGAATACTATTCCTATCTTCTTTCTAAGTAAAACAACATCAGTATCGGGGGAGTAGATATCATTTCCGTCCATGCTAAGCAAGCCTTCGTGCTTAAAGCCTGTCTCAAGTTCGTTCATCCTATTAATTGAGCGGAGGAATGTAGTTTTACCCGACCCTGAAGGGCCTATAATGCCAAGAATTTCGTTCATCTTAACTTCGAGCGAAATGGAGTTAAGATAACGTTCCGCATTCCAGTAAACCGAGAAATTCTCTATTTCAATTTTGTTTGCCATAAACAGTTACGTCAGTTCCTTTTTGCAATAAAACGGTGCATTGTCCAGTACGCTAAAATATTTATGATTAAAACGGCAATTATTAATGCCGCGGCTGTTCCGTAAGCGTTTTGATTAGATAATCCTTCCCTTGCCAGAATGTAGAAATGAACCGACATAGTGCGGACCGAATCGAATAACGAAGTAGGAATGCGGAGTGAAGAGCCGGCAGTAAATATTACGGCCGCAGTTTCTCCTATAGACCTTCCTATGCTAAGCATAACTCCTGTTACAATGCCCGGCAGCGCGTTGGGAAGAACAACTTTCTTAACAGTCTGCCATCGGCTTGCGCCAAGAGAGAAACTTACCTGGCGGTATATTTGGGGCACCGAGCGGATTGCTTCTTCGGATGTGCGGATAATTGTAGGCAGTACCATCACTGCCAGAGTTAGTCCGCCTGAAAGGATTGACCATCCCATCTCGAGTGTGTTTACGAAAAAGATGTATCCGAACAGGCCGAAAATAATTGAAGGAATGCCCGCCAGGCAATCCGTGGCAAAACGTATAATTTTTGTTATGATTGTTTCTTTTGTGTATTCGCAAAGGTAAACCGATGTGAAAATACCCAATGGAATAGCTATTAAAAGGGCTATAGCGGGGAGCAGAATTGTACCGATTATGGTAGGGAATATGCCCCCAGATTTTCCCATATCCTGCGGATTAGTTGTAAGGAAATTTAGACTTAAAACAGGCAGCCCTTTTTCAAGAATAAAGAAAATAATGAAAATAAGAATAAGTACTGTAATGGCTGTGGCGGCTGTTAAAATTGAAACAACGCCCCTCTGCATATTTTTAGGGGAGATTATCATTTATAAGTTTTCCTTTTCCGTATGGCGGTGCTGGCAATTGAATTCAAAATTATAATTACAATAAAAAGCACAACACCGGTGGCAAATAAAGCCTGCCTGTGCATTCCGGTTGCATAGCTCATTTCGAGCGCTATGTTTGCAGTAAGAGTCCTAACCGAATCGAGAGCGGAGGAGGGGATATTAACCGAATTCCCCGCAACCATTATAACAGCCATAGTTTCGCCAATAGCCCTGCCCAGCCCTAGCACAATGCTTGCCACAATACCGGAACGCGCCGCTTTTAAAGTTACCATATGGGTTGTCTGCCATGTTGTAGCGCCAAGGGCAAGGGAACCTTCCCTGTATGAACGGGGCACTGCAAGAATTGAATCGATTGAAATGCTTATTACGGTAGGCAGAATCATAATGCCTAAAATTATACATCCGGCAAGAAGCGATAAACCGGGTCCGCCGAAATATTCCCTTATTATTGGAGCGAGAACCATTACCCCGATAAAGCCGTAAACAACCGAAGGAATGGAGGCTAGAAGTTCTATAGTGGGTTTAATTATTTTCATAACTGCAGGGGGCGCGTATTCAGTAAGAAATATAGCCCCTGCCACCCCTAACGGGGCGCCTATCATCATAGCCCCTAAAGTAACCCAGATTGAGGACATAATCATAGGAAAAATTCCGAACAAACCCTTTGCAGGTATCCATTCGGATGTGAATAGAAAGTTCGAAACCCCGTATCTGAAAATGAAAGGGAGCCCTTCATTAAGAATGAACAGGGCAATTAACAGCAATGCCGAAATTGCCGAAAAGGCTGTTAACATTAAAATTCTGCGGACTCCGTTTTCTCCGAATATTCTCATACTAGTGCAGTTTAATCCTTATTTTACAGGTAACAGTCCGTCTGATTTAATTGTCTTCTGTCCTTCGGCTGAAAGGATATAATCGATGAAGTTTTTAATTTCTCCCTGCGGTGTTCCTTTAACAAGTAAGAAAATAGGCCTTACAAGTTTGTATTTACCGTCGGCTATATTTGCCGGTGTGCATTCCGAATTATCTACAGTTAATGCTTTTACTTTTTCGTTTACAAGTCCGTGCGAAAGGTAGCCGACTGAATTAGGATCGTTTGCAACTGTTTCGCGTACGGTTCCGTTGGAATCCTGAATTAATGCGTTCTTAAGAAGGTTTACGTTTTTAATGATTTCTTCGAATGAAGATCTTGTGCCCGAGCCGGCTTCGCGCGATACAACTGTAATAGGGGCATCCTGTCCGCCTAATTCTTTCCAGTTGGTAATCTTGCCGTTAAAAATGTCCCTTATCTGGTCCGATGTAAGGTTTGTAATTGAATTTTTAGGATTGACTACTATAACAACGCCATCCTGTGCTACAACTGTAGGGGTAAGTCCGTTGGCTTCTGCCGGAAGAGTAACAAGGTCGGCCATGCCAATCTGTGCCGCGCCGGAGTTAGCCGATTGAATACCAACCGAAGAGCCGCCCCCCTGAACCGTAATATTAACATTCTTATTCTGTTCCATATACTGTTCAGCCAGTTTTTCGGCAAAAGGCTGGAAAGCGGTGGAGCCGGCCAAAGTAATTGAAGTCTTCGATTTTCCGCAGCCCGAAAGCATAAAAACGGCTGCCACAACTAATGAGGCTAAAATTGTCTTTTTCATTTATTCATTCTCCTGTAATTCATTTAAAATTTCAATGCTAAAAAATAGGGCAATAAAATTGTCTATTCAATGGTTTTTGAATTCTTAACAATTATTTAACATTAAAATAACAGAGTGTTTATAATAATTTGTTAACTATATGGTTTTAAATATTCAGGAAAATCGGACAGAAGGGCGGAATGCCAAAACAGCTTAAAAATGGAGGATTTTAAGGAAAATAAAAGGGGGCAAACTGAATGTCTGCCCCCAAATATTTATTGAAGTTTAGATTTTATATTCTTTCTGATGTAGCTTTCCTGGAATGTAAGGGGGAATGGGGAAAATGGAAATGAGTTTGAAGCCGGTTCAACCGGAAGGAATGCTAGCCTTTTACCTGCGAATCCGTCTGTAAAGAAATTATCTGCAGCCGACATACCGTCGGATATTCCCTTATAGTAACGGTTAACCGATTTAATTTCGTCAAATATTTCATTGACTGAATTATATCCGAATCCGTTTGAAAAGAGGGAAGCGAGCCTTGAAATTGATTCCCAGTTCTCGGTAAGTCCGCTGTTATTAATTACGGCATTCGAGAATTGTACAGTATTATCGCATCGTGTAAATGATCCTTCCTTTTCGATGTGCGTCTGCGCTGGAATAATAACGTCGGCTTCCATTAAAGTATCGGTATTAAATGAATCGCTTACTAAAAGGAATTCCAAACCGGTGAAATATTTTTTATTAGCCGGATTTGCAAGAATATCCTCGCCGAAAATAAGGGCGGCCTTAATTCCGTTGTTCTCCAGTTTCTCTTCAATTCCGTTTGAAGCGAACACTTTATTCAAATCGGCATTCCATTTCTTTGCAATTGAATCAACTGCATCTTTTTCAGAATTCTTTACATAACCGGGCAGGTAATTGGGGGTTACTCCCATTTCCATAAGTCCGGTTGAGTTGCTGTCCTTCTTCAATAAAATGAGGCCGTTGTTTGCTTTGTTCAGCCTGCCGGTAAGGAGCATAAAGTTGTTAATGGCTTTTACATCACCGGCCGATTTATCGCGCATCGAATCGATATTATATACAAAAATAATGTTAGAATTAATATCCGACATCATTTGGGCAAGTTCGTCGAATTTAGAAGCGTCTGTATTCACCGTTTCAATTGCTTTATTTATGTCAACCGAATCGATTTGCTTTTTGAATGTAGAGTAGCCGCCGGTTCTGTCTTCAATAAATTTATCGTCGGCTCCTCCTTTTTCCAATACCGATTTCATAAGCGCATTAAGCAGCAGGGTGTTGGTTCCTTTACTGCTGTCCAGCCAGAGGTCGGCATAGCGTGTAAGCTTTATTTCTGAGGAATCGATTACAACTAATTTAGCCCCTTTCTTCATGGCATCCTTAATCTTCAATTCCATTACGAGGCTTTCATCGGTAAGATTGGAATTCATCACCACAATAAGGTCGGCTTTGTTAAAGTCATCCATCGAGGCAGAAGATAAGGTAGCGCCAATCGAATCATCAAGGCTCGAAAGCCCCTTATCGGTAAAAAGGTTTGCAAAGCTTGCTATATGGTTTGTACCCAAACCGGTACGGGCAAATTTCTGGATAAGGTATAATTCCTCGTTCGATAATTTAGGCGATGCAAAAACAGCAACCGAACCGGCGCCATGCTTTGCAATTACATCCTTTAATTTTTCGCCGGCGTAATTAATGGCTTCATCCATATTAACATAATGTACCAGATTGTCTTTTCTGATAATAGGATTGAGTGCCCTGTTCCTTTCCATAAGGTAGCGGTGCCCGAACCTTCCCTTAACGCACAGGTAGCCCCGGTTATGCGTATCCATTATTTCTTCGGTGGAGTTCGAAACATAGAAAATATCATCGGTAATGGTCTTGAAATTAACCTTGCATCCAACCGAACAGAAATTGCAGATTGTTTCCTTATCATATTTAGGCATGGTACCTAAAATTTTGAATGGGAATTTTTCGCTTATTGCGCCTGTTGGGCATGTATCTATACAGTTGCCGCATGCAATACAGTTTGTTTCGAGCAGAGGCTTTTCCATGGCGGGTTTAACTACCGAGCGGAAACCGCGGTTTACAAACCCGAGCGCCGATACTTCAAGAATTTCCGAGCATGTTCTTACGCACCGGCCGCAATTAATACATTTATTCGGGTCGAGCGAAATGAACGGATGCCTGTTATCTATTGTATATTTCTTTATGTCGCCTATGTAGTTATCGATGTTAATGCTGTATTCTTCGGCGTACTGCCTGAATGTACAGTCGTAAAATTCCGAGCATCCGCATTCAAGGCATCTGTCGCATTCATTATAAAGCTGTTCTTCGGTTATGCCTGTTTCTACTTCTTCAAACGTGAGAATCCTTTCGGATGCAGGAAGTTCGTTGTTCTTTTCCCTAGTAATTTTCTTAATGTGCGAAAACTCTTTTTCGGAAAGCTTTCCGAACCTGTGGCGGAAACTTAAGAATGGTTTTTCGAGAATGGCAGCAGTTCCTTTTTCGAAATAATTCATAATGGCTTCGGCTGCCTGTTTTCCCTGCGCAATGGAACTGATTGCTGTTAAAGGCCCTGTAACAACATCGCCTCCGGCAAAAACACCCGGTATAGATGTTTCTAATGTTTTAGGATTAACTTTTACCGTACCCCATTTTTCAAGTCCCATTCCTTTGTCAAGTGTAATAAAGCCGGTATCAACTTTCTGCCCGATAGCGCCGATGGCGAAATCGCATTCAACAATAAACTCGGAGCCTTCAACGGGAACGGGCTGCGGCCTTTCCCCCGGTTTTGAGGCTTCAAGTTTCATTTTCAGGCATTCAAAGCCTTTTAGTTTTTTATTCTCATGCACAATCGATTTCGGATTGGTAAGAAAGAGTATTTCAATTCCTTCCGCTTCCGCGGCTTCAATTTCCTCTTTATTGGCGGGCATTTCCTTAAGGCTTCTTCTGTAGATTATTTTCACCTTTTCGGCACCGAAACGCAATGCGGTTCTGGCGGCGTCTATAGCCGTGTTGCCCCCCCCTACAATGGCTACGGTTCCATGCAGTTTTTTAGCCGAGCCCATTTCAACTTCCCTCAGGAAATCGATTCCTCTAAGGATTCCTTCAATTTCATTCTCTCCTTCGAGCCCCATTGTAGCGGCTTTATGAGCGCCGACTCCGATAAAGATTGAATCGAATCCTTCATTCATTAAATCGGTAATTGATGTATCTTTCCCGAATTCCACTCCGGTCCTGGTTTCAACGCCAAGATTTAGAATCCAGTTAATTTCCTCGTCAAGTACATTCTTAGGCAGGCGGTATTCGGGAATTCCGTAACGGAGCATTCCCCCCAGGTGGGGTAGTTTATCGAATATTGTAGGTTTGTATCCTTCAAGCGCCAGATAGTATGCGCAGGTTAAACCGGCGGGGCCGCCCCCTATAATTGCAACCTTTTTCCCCTTGGAGGGTTTTACTTCGGGGGTCCACATTTCAAAATGATCCTGATCGGCAATAAATCTTTTAAGGTAGTTGCAGGCTACCGGTTCATCAACAAGATTTCTGCGGCATGCGTTTTCGCATTCGCGCACGCAAACCCTTCCAAGCGATAGCGGCAGGGGATTGTTCTCCTTAACCAGTTTTAATGCTTCTTTATATTTACCCATTGATGAAAGGGCTATATATGCCTGCGCGTCTACACCTGCGGGACAGCTTTCCTTGCAAGGGCCAATACAATCGGCGTAATGGTTCGAAAAGAGCAATTCCAATGCTGTTTTCCTCGAACTGCGGATTGCATCGTTATCCGTTATTATTTTCATCCCGTTGGTAACTTTTGTAGAGCAGGAGGGAATCATTTTGTTTACCCCTTCAATCTGAACAACGCACAGATAGCAGGATGTAAAAGGTTCGAGCCTTTTATCGTGGCATAGGGTTGGAATTTTATCCAGTTTATTCCCGTGTACCACTTCAAGAATCGTTTTATCGGGGGTAGTAGTAATTTCCTTACCGTTTATTATAACTTTTATATTTTCCATTTTCAGAATCCTGCCTGTTTAGTTTTTAATTACTGCGTCGAACTTGCAGACTTCGAAGCATTTGCCGCATTTGCTGCATAAAGCGGTATCCAAATAGTATGCTTCTTTCTTTTTGCCTGTAATTGCGTTTGAACTGCATTCTCTAGCGCATACGCCGCAGCCGGTGCATAAATCGGGGTCTATGCAGTATTCAATCAATGCCGCGCAGTTGTGTGCCGGGCATTTTTTATCTCTTATATGTGCTTCATATTCTTCCCTGAAATATTGCAGGGTTGTAAGAACTGGATTTGGAGCAGTCTGCCCAAGTCCGCATAGGCTTCCGTTTTTAATTTTCTGAGCCAGGTCAATAAGCAGGTCTATATCCGATTCCTTTCCGTTCCCTTCGGTAATCCGTTCAAGAATTTCAAGCATCCTCTTTGTGCCTATTCTACAGAATGTGCATTTGCCGCACGATTCGTTCTGAGTAAAATTGAGGAAATAGCGGGCCAGATCGACCATGCAGGTGGTTTCGTCAAGAACAATCATACCCCCCGAACCCATAATTGCTCCGGTGCGGGTGATTTCATCGTAATCTATTTTCAAATCCCCCATACTAGCTGGGATGCAACCTCCCGAGGGGCCTCCCATCTGAACGGCTTTGAATTTTTTGCCGTTCTTAATTCCTCCGCCGATGCCGTAAACTATTTCGTTTATGGTCATACCCATTGGCACTTCCGCCAGGCCGCTATGGTTAATTTTACCTGCTAGGGCAAATACTTTAGTGCCTTTGCTTTTTTCTGTGCCAAGGGCTGCATATTTATCCCAGCCGTTGTTAATAATCCATGGCACATTGGCAAACGTTTCAACGTTGTTAATGTTTGTAGGTTTACCCCATAAACCCTTGTTTGCGGGGAACGGGGGACGGAGCCTTGGTACGCCTCTTTTCCCTTCGATAGAGGCCATAAGGGCGGTTTCTTCGCCGCACACAAAAGCGCCTGCGCCTTCTTTAATCTTTATTTTGAAGCTGAAGCCGCTTCCAAAAATATTTTTACCCAGATAGCCTCTCTCTTCGCACTGGGCAATTGCGTTTTTCAATCTCTTAATTGCAAGCGGGTATTCGGCACGGCAGTAAATATATGCTTCGTCCGAGCCGATTGCGTATCCGGCAATCATCATTCCTTCGAGAACGGAATGAGGGTCCCCTTCAAGAACGCTTCTATCCATAAAAGCGCCGGGATCCCCTTCATCGGCATTGCAGATGATATATTTTTTATCGGCTTTTTCCATATGTGCGAATTTCCATTTCATTCCGGTTGAAAAGCCGCCGCCGCCGCGCCCGCGTAAACCCGATTTGATAATCTGGTCAACAATATCTATTGGAGTGCTGTTTTTAAGCACGGTTTGAATTGCCTTGTAGCCGTTTTGTGCTATATATTCGTCAATCGATGTAGGGTCGATAATTCCGCAGTTCCGTAAAACGATTCGGTTCTGGTTTTTAAGAAAATCCTCTTCCTTATTAACTTCATCGCTTTTAACAATCCATTCTTTTACGGGGGCATTATTTATTATATGCTCGGTTACAATTTTAGAAGCCCGTTCGGGAGTAACCTTGGAATAGAGGAATGTTCCGTTATCCTCTTCAACCTCAACCAGAACTTCTTCGTAGCACATTCCCATACAGCCTGTTTCTTTCAATTCTACTTCAAGGTTCTTTGTCTTAATTTCTTCAACCAGTTTATTATAAACCAGCTGTCCGCCGGCAGAAATGCCGCAAGTTCCTAAACCTACTTTAATAGTTTTCATTATGCCACCCGGACCTTCTGATCGCTTTTATACTTTTTAATAATTCGTTTAATCTTATCGTGGTTAAGGTTGCCGTGGGTATCGTTATTAACCATAATAACCGGGGCAAGGGAACAGCACCCCAGGCATGCGACGGATTGCAGAGTAAACACGCCGTCGTCCGTTGTTTCGCCAACCGAAATTCCAAGTTCATCCTGCAGAACCGTTAGAATGCTTTTAGCTCCGTTAACGTGGCAGGCAGTGCCTTCGCAAATGCGGATAAGGTTTTTACCCAGCGGTTTAAGCCTGAACTGCGAATAAAAGGTTATTACACCGTAAATTTCAGCCGCGGGTATTCCTACCAACTCGCTTATATAATGTATTATTTTTTCGGGTATATACCCGTATGAATCCTGTGCCGATTGAAGCAGGGGAATGAGTGAACCGCTTTGAAGTCTCTTATTTATAAGGTCCTGCTTAAATTCAGCTATATTTTCAATATCCGGATTTTTTATCTCCGCCATAATATCAACTCTCCATTATTGTTGGATTGTTTAAATTGACAAAATTAGTTCCAATACAGTATTTCACCAGCATTATCCGAGGTCCATATAATCTGATAAACCAAAGAAAATATGAATGAATAATTGTCCGGTTGAATTTTTACATTTCATATATATTTATTACTGGATACTCTTTAACCTTTAATATTCCTTCCAGGTTCAACATTTGGCTTTCGATAAATTTATCTATCTGCACAAATTGTTTCCCCTTAACCATAAGTACAACATTATATTTGCCTTTAGTATAATCGCAGTAAACCACATTATTCTTTAATTTAATAAGGGGCAGGGCATTTTGAATTTTTTCTTTATCGATGCTTGCCACGAGATAAGAACAGACCAGTTCTTTTGAGCTTCGCGCAGTTTCCCAGGCTTCGGCCGGCAGCAAAATACCTGCCGAATGGATTATCTCTTTCATTCTGCCGTTCAATTCGGGTTCGCTTATAAAAAGAAGTTCCCCCCCCTTAATTCCGTCTATAGTTTTTATCTGACCGTCGAAAATTTTACTGCATTCCTCCTGCGAACCGGCATGAATCTGGACGAAAATATCAATATCCCCTTTGGTGGCGTCGCAGTGAACAACATTTTTAATTGAGTTGTCAAAATAATTCTTGAAAAAAGAGGCTCCCTGATTAATTTTAATAAGCGCAAATGCGTCGGCGCCATCCCTTGCGGGTTTCTCTGCCGGAAGATTATTACCGGAAGGTGATAATTTTTCTAATTCGGAAATTAAAGCGGTAGATGTAAGAGGTTCCGGAAGTAGAGGGGAAACGCTTTTCTCTTCTCCGTTGTATTCCCCGTTGGAAGAGTTGTAATATGCAATTACAGCGGAAGGGTAAAGAAGGTTAATTAACTCCCCAAATCTTATGCCGCTTATATCGGTGAGTTTTAAATCAATTACAATGCCCGAGCCTTCGAGACTACTCGCATTAGCGTTGATAAGCTCAATTGCCCCTTTGCCGTTTGGACAGAATAGGGTCTCATATCCCTTTTCCATAAGCTGGGCTGATAATTTAGCATTGAACGAGGCATTTGAACCTATGAATAAAATTTTATTTCGCATCCTATTTTTTCCCTGAACATTTTTCTGTGTCAGTTACTTTAACTTCAAGTTGAGGCAAGAGTGTAGTATAAAAGCAGTTACAACAGGAAAATTGAATCTTTCCTAATTATTATAGTGGTAAAAAATAACAAATAAATACGATTTTGAAAAAAAATCTTGCCTAAAAAATGAAAACTCTTTTGGAAGGGTCCTATTGGATATCCTGATAGATGAAGTAATTTGATTTTAAAATTATTCCAATACAGATGAAAGTTGCGCCGGGTAAATATGCAAAGTGACCACTTCCCTAATGCCTTATCCCGCAATAATGGCAATGCGGGCAGGGGAATAAGCATTTAGGGGTTTAATTGCCGTTTAAGGGTATTGTGAAGGTAAAAGTTGTCCCTTTGCCCGTCTCGCTCGCCGCTTCAATAGTGCCGCGGTGTTTTTCCACCATTTCCTTACAAAGCAGAAGCCCCAGTCCGGTGCCCTCTTCGTTGGCAGTACCTTTTCTGGTTATGCTCTTGTCAATCTTGAATAATTTATCAAGATTCTCTTTGGCTATCCCAATGCCGTTATCGGTAACTGAGAATTTAATAAAACCGGTCAACTTTTCGGCCGTAAGGGAAATAGCCCCTTTGGGATTTGTGAATTTTATTGAATTTGAAACGAGGTTTCGTAC
>DAHYUM010000082.1 GCA_027398005.1 bacterium | reverse complement strand
ACAAAATTTTTATGGGCTTGATAGATACTTATATACATACCGGTAACAGGAAAGCCCTGGAGATAGCCGAGAAGATGGCTAACTGGGTAAAGGGGAGAACCGATAAATTAAGCGACGCGCAGATTCAGAAAATGCTCCGCGTGGAATTCGGCGGCATGAATGATATGTTTTACGACCTTTACGCAATTACCGGGAACAAGGAATATATTACTCTGGCAAAAAGATTCGAAGATAAATTCGTTCTCGATCCCCTTTCGAACCATGAAGATAAGCTTAAAGGATTGCATGTAAACACCCAGATTCCAAAAATTATAGGCACCGCGCGCGCATACGAAATTACAGGGGATAAATATTACGAAACCATTGCAAAGTATTTCTGGAATGAGGTAACAGGGGCTAGGGCATACGCCACAGGGGGCACAAGCAATTTTGAATACTGGCGCGCAGAGCCTTATCACATGTTCGACCAGTTAAGCTCGGACGACCATGAGAACTGCTGTACATACAATATGCTTAAGCTTACAAGCCATCTCTTCTCGCTCGACCCCAAGCCTGAATATTCCGATTATTACGAAAGGGCTCTCTTTAACGGCATTATGGGCACTGAACACCCCGAAGTAGGGGGCGCTTTTATGTATTATGTGCCTATGCTTCCGGGTACGTGGAGAATTTATTGCGAGCCGGAATATTCTTATGTATGCTGCAGCGGAACCGGAATTGAATCTTTCAGCAAATTTAACGACAATATTTATTTCCATACGGATAATACGCTCTATGTGAATCTCTTTATTGCATCCGAACTTAACTGGAAAGACAAGAACGCGGTTATTACTCAGAAAACAAATTTCCCCGATGAACAGGGAACCCATTTTACAATTAATATGAAAAAGCCTGAAGAATACATTCTTAGTCTGCGTGTGCCCTACTGGGCAGTTAACAGATATACGGTTAAGATTAATGGAAAGGTGCAGAATATAACGGCAAGCCCATCCAGCTATCTCGAAATTAAAAGGGTATGGAAGAATAACGACAAGGTAGATATATCATTCCCGTTCTCGCTTCATCTGGACCGTATGCCCGATTACCCGAACCGCGCGGCTATTATGTACGGGCCGGTTGTTCTGGCGGGCAAGCTGGGTACAAAGCAGATGAACCAGGTAATGAAATTCGGCATGGGGGAAGATGTGGAAAGATTAAGCAAGGAAGCCCCCGCAATGCCGGTTCCTAAATTTGTTACCGATGAAACCGATTTGAGTAAGTGGATTAAGCCGGTTGCAGGCAAAAGCCTTACATTCCATACCGTTACCGCCGGCGTGCCAGAAGAAGTTACATTAATTCCTTTCTACCGCATTTACGGTGAAAGATATTCCACCTATTTTGATGTTTATTCGAAGGATGAATGGAAAAAATTCGAAAGTGTTCAGGTTAGAGTACCCGCGGGGGCAATTGACCGTTTTGTATTCGGGGATAAATTCTCTAACGACGGACACAATTACCAGGCGTGGGTTTCTGAAAAAGGGGAACAGGATGGAAGAAAATGGGTTAAGTCGCGCCAGTGGTTCCGTTTCGATATTAATGTAGTGCCCGATAAACCGGTTGTTTTAAGGACCACCTATTACGGCGACGAGAGCGCGTCGGAATATTTCCTTTCGCTGGACGGAATAGCAATTCCCACAAAGAAAATTGAAAAACATGGTGATGAATTTTATACGGTGGATTATGAACTTCCTTTCGATATGACAAAGGGGAAAGACAGGATAGGAATACAGTTCAAGGTTCCATCGCGCAAGAGGGATGTAAATATAGGGCAGACTACAGTTGATAAAGTGCTTTCGAATTATGAAACGCCAAAATTCTTTGAATGCGAAACGAGAGTTAAATAAGAAGAAGGAACTGCGGAAATGAAAAAAACATTTTTAATCCTGTTTCTGTTTGCCGGTCCGCTGATGTTTGCGCAGGCAAAAATTACGCTTGATGCCTCGGGCGCAAAGACTCAGATACACAAGGAAATATACGGCCATTTTGCAGAGCATTTAGGCAGCTGCATTTACGGTGGAATATATGTGGGGGAAAATTCCCCCATACCCAATACGCGCGGAATAAGGAATGATATTATTAAAGCTTTAAAAGATATAAGCATTCCGGTAATACGCTGGCCCGGAGGATGTTTTGCCGATACATACCACTGGAAAGATGGGATTGGCCCAAAGGAAAAGCGTCCGAAAATGATGAACGTTCACTGGGGCGGAACGGTAGAGGATAACAGTTTCGGCACAAACGAGTTTATGGATTTCTGCGAGCTGATAGGGGCCGAGCCTTATATATCGGCAAATGTTGGAAGCGGTACTGTTAAGGAAATGCAGGATTGGATTGAATATCTTACAAGCGACGCTGATACACCGATGGCCAATTTAAGAAGGGAGAACGGAAGGGATAAACCGTGGAAAGTAAAATTCTGGGGGGTAGGCAACGAATCGTGGGGATGCGGCGGCGAAATGCGTCCCGAATTCTATTCCGACCTGTACCGCCGTTTTGCCAGTTTCGCATTTAATTACAGCGGCAACCGTTTATTCAAGATTGCATCGGGGGCTAACGCGTTCGATTACAATTGGACTGAAGTGCTGATGAAAAATATTCCGCTATGGCAGATGCAGGGGCTTTCGCTCCATTTTTACGCGGTCGAAAACTGGTCAAAGAAAGGTTCGGCAACACAGTTCGATGAAAACCAGTGGTACTCCCTGCTCAATTTTTCATCGCAGATGGAAGAACTTGTAAACAGGCATACTGCAATAATGGATAAGTATGATAAGGAGAAGAGAATTGGATTGATGGTTGACGAATGGGGCACATGGTGGGACGTTGAAAAGGGGACCAATCCCGGTTTCCTATTTCAGCAGAATTCATTAAGGGATGCCATTGCCGCAGGCAGCAACCTGAATCTGTTTAACAACCATGCAGACAGGGTAAGAATGGCTAACATAGCGCAGACGGTTAACGTGCTTCAATCGATGATTTTAACAAAAGACAAAGAAATGGTGCTTACCCCAACTTATTATGTATTTAAAATGTATAAAGTACATCAGGATGCAAAACTTATTCCTGCGCAGTTAAGCGGCATGCCGGTTTACAATATGCATAACGAAAAGCTCGATTTGATAAATGTATCTGCTTCGGTTAACAATGAAGGGGAAATAAATATAACTATTTGCAATCTTGATGCCGAAAAGGAACATAATGTTGAAATAGAATTGAAAGGGACCTCGGTAAGCAGAGCCGAAGGTGAGGTATTAACGGGGGATAAAATAAATTCCTATAACGATTTCGGCAAGACGGAAGAAGTTCACATTAAACCCTTCGGCGGATTTAAAGTAAAGGGGAACGGGATTGATGTTGCGCTGCCATCCAAATCGATTGTGCATTTGACGATTAAAAAATAAATTCTGATTATTCATTAATAAAGCCGCCATCGCAGGCGGCTTTTTTATTCTATTTGCGTAATTTTCCGGCAGTCAAAGCGTTTTTATTTCTATCTGATAATTTGAGGAATTGATGTTCACCGGCAAAGTAAGTTTTATGTTTTTAATACTCATTCTATCGTCGGCGTTTCTGCGGGCGCAGGATCCTTTAACCATTGAAAGGAGCCTGCATTATACGCGCGCGGGAGCCGATTACTGGTACTGCGCCGAAAACGGCGGATTTGAACTGATTACAGGAATGAAGATTTCAAAGGATTGCGTCAAATGCCATCCTGAAAATAATGCCGCCGGGAACAGGATAATCCACGAAAAATATAAACCCGGCTGTACCGACTGCCATGTTAAGTCCGGTTCGAAAGAGGTTAATCTTCAATCGTGCCTCGACTGCCATACTTACCAGGCGGCAGAAATAGGGATTGCCGAAGATGTTCACCGCCTTAAAGGGATGACCTGCATTGACTGCCATACGGCAAAGGATATGCACGGGGACGGCTCGGTGCCTCTTTCAATATACGACGGGGTAATAGAGAACAAGTGCGAATCGTGCCACAAGAATATTAGCCAGAGCCAGTCCCATACAGTACACGAAAATCTGGATTGCAGCGCCTGCCATGTTTCCACGCAGATTGCCTGCTTTAACTGCCATTTTGAATCGGGTAAAATAAACACCGGAATGAAAGATTACATTCTTCTTGCCAAAAATACTTTAACGCAGAAAATTCAGGCGGTTAATTATATGGGGCTTTCATTTGGCGACAGGACTTTTTTGGCAATAAGCCCTTATAAAGCGCACACAATCACCAGGGAAGGAAGAAAATGCGGTGACTGCCATGCCAATTACAATGTGCAATATTATATGAAGAATAAAAAAATTGCATTAACATGGTGGGACGAAAGAAGCGGGATGCTAAATAATGCAAAGGGGGTAATTCCGGTGCCTCCGGACTGGCAGAAATCCATTACAGCCGATTTCGCGGGATTCGATCCGTCACTTAATAAAAACAGGGGATGGTTCCTCTTAAAGAGAGGAATTGACCGGAAACAGATGCTTTTTCTTGAGCCCCTTGATGATGCCGCGATGAAAAAACTTGCTGAAAAGATGAAATAGTTACGTCAAAACAGGGTAAAAAACGGGTAGCAAAAAACTTTAGTCTATAAAACACGTCCAATTCCTTAGTAAACTCCACAATTTAATAAGGGAAAAGCGATGAAGCATATTTTATTTTTTCTGCTCTTATTGCCCGCCGTAATTATAGCGCAGGAGCCATTAAGACCGGTATTTACTAAAACACCCCCAAAGATTGACGGCATTATTGATGATGAAGTATGGAAGACCGCTCCTTCGGTTACAGGTTTTGCCACATTCATACCCGATTTCGGCAAAGACCTTTCCGAAAATACTGTTGTCTATATGTGCTACGACAAAGAGAATTTATATTTTGCCTACAAATGCTACGATAGTGAACCATCCAAAATAAAAGCCACAATGACCAACAGGGATAATACGCGTCAGGATGACTGGGTATGCCTAAACCTGGATACATTCAACGACCAGCAATCGCTCTGCGCTTTTTATGTAAACCCGTTCGGCATTCAATCGGATAGTAAGGCCGTTGGAGACAGTGAAGACCTTGGAATAGATTTTGTCTGGTACAGCGCAGGTAAAATTGATAGCGACGGTTATTCAATTGAAATGCAGATTCCCTTAAAAAGCATCCGTTATTCAAGCACAAATCCTGTTGAGATGTCAGTATTTTTTGAAAGAAGAATTTCGCGTAAAGCAGAGCAGGGCTCGTACCCGCGCATGGACCCGGCGAAAGGCTACGCATTTACTACACAGATGAAGCCGATGTTCTATGACAATGTTGAGCATTACACCCTTTTTGAATTAATGCCGGCTGTTACATTTAATCAGCAGTATGCGCAGAATAACGGCGAAATGGGTATAAAGGAAATTAACAGGGATTTCGGGATGAACATGAAATATGGATTAACATCGGATTTAATTCTGGACGGAACATATAACCCCGATTTCAGCCAGATTGAATCGGATGCGGGACAGGTAGACATAAATTTAAGATACGGATTATTTTATGCCGAAAAGCGTCCTTTCTTTCTGGAAGGGAGGGAGAATTTCGTCTTCGGCGGAACAAGCCAGAGCGAAGTTGACCCTGTGATTTCGCTGGTGCATACAAGAACAATAGTAAATCCTTTAATAGGCGCAAAGCTTACCGGCAAAGTAATTCCGCGGGGAACAATTTCTGCTTTATACGCGCTAGATGAAGTTGCCCCGGGTTCATTACCGGGGGGAAAGTATGCCCAATATCCGATACTCCGTTTTAAATATGCCCTTAACGAAGACAGCTACATTGGCTTTTTAGGCGCCTCGCGCGAAGCCGAAGATTATGCAGGTACTTTTAACGCTTATAACCGGCTTGGGAATATAGACGGATTATTGAGGCTTACAAAATCGAGCCTTATAGATTTCGGTGCGGCCTATTCAATTTCGCGCAATCCGGCTGAGGAAAATAAAACTTACGGCAGGAACTTAAGTATTAAGTATAATTACGGCGACAGGGATATTGATTATTTTGTAAACGTAAAGGAAGTCTCGGAAAATTTCAGGGCCGATATGGGATATGTAACCAGAACCGGAATACTGACGGGAGCGGCATTGGTAAGGCCCAAAATTTATCCGGCATCCAATTTTTTCCGCAGGCTTGATGTGGAATTTTTCTCGGCACAGACCAAAGATGAAATTTATAATATGTGGGAAACTTTTAATCACGCCTCGGTGCTGGTATATCTCCCCGGAAGTCTCCAATTTAAAATAAAATACTCCTATTCCACTGAGATATTCCTGGGCGAAAGATTTAAAACGGGGGGATTTGGTGCGGCATTTGCCGGATGGCCCGATAAAACATTTAATGTCTCTCTCCAGTATTCAAGAGTAAATTCAATATATTATTCCGATACTCCGTTCCAGGGGCATTCAAATATTGCCGCGGCGGGATTTATCTACCAGCCGTCGGATAAATTCAACGCAACAATAAACCTTACTTACAGCGATTTTACGCGCGATTCGGATGAAACAAGAATTTATAACTATCCGATTATCCGCACAAAACTCTCGTACCAGATGAACAAGTTCCTTTCATTCAGGGGAATATTCGAATACAACGATTACAGAAAGAGAATGCTTACGGACCTGCTGGCTTCATTCACTTATATACCAGGTACGGTAATATATCTCGGTTATGGTTCAATTTTCGAACGGCTTGAATGGGACGGTGCCAATTACCGTCCAGCACCAAACTATCTGGAAACCAGAAGAGGACTTTTCTTTAAGGCTTCATATCTGTGGCGTGTGTAAACAGGAATCCTTTTAATAAAGCCGGATGAAATACCATCCGGCTTTATGAACCACATTACTTATATTATCTAAATTATTTTAATGAAATTAAAGCGGGCAAATTGAAAGGACACCCTATCTATTGGAATTTACATCATTTATTACCGGAATGTCAAACTGTTTTTAATTGAAAATAAGATTTATATTATAAAAGGATAAATATTCCACTTTGAGTTTATCGAGGCGGAATATTGATTCTTATTTATTGAATTAAGTGATAAATGATTATTTGACGGCATTGAAATGAAAGAAAAAGCAGTTACATTAAGCGACATTGCGCAAAAATTAAATATCTCAACGGTAACGGTTTCAAAAGCGCTGCGTAACCACCCCGATATTTCACCTAAGACTACAAAGCTTATTAAGAATATGGCTGTTGAGATGGGTTATACGCCTAATATAATGGCGCGGAACCTTTCCGCACGAAGGTCCAACACGATAGGCGTTGTTGTACCCAAAGTTGCGCATCATTTTTTCGGGACTATAGTAGAATCGGTTTACGATATAGCCTTCGAAAACAATTATGAAATTATACTCACCGTATCGCAGGAAAGCGCTGAACGCGAAAGGAAGCATCTGCAGACACTTCTTGCCATGAAGGTGGACGGAATAATAGTCTCTATAACCCAGGAAACCAGCGATTATTCGATATTCGAAATGATAGAGAGAAGGGGAGTGCCAATAGTGTTTATAGACCGCATTCCCGAGATGAATATAAGCTATAACTCGGTAGTTATAGATGACCGTGGGGGAGCTTTCAAAGCAGTTGAGCATGCCATTAAGCTCGGTTATAAAAAGATAGGCCATTTTGGAGGATTCTCTAAAATAAATATCGGAAGGGAGCGGCTTTTAGGGTTCTACGATGCCATGAAGCAGTACGGCCTTGAAGTGAATAAAGCGTGGGTTCTCGAAGGGGGATTCGGCGAAGAATACGGATATGAGAATTTTCTTAAGCTGTACAGCCAGAATAATCTGCCTGATGTAATTCTTGCCGTAAGCTACCCTGTGGCGCTTGGAATTTATATGGCCGCCAGCGAAGTGGGAATGAGAATACCGGAAGATATCGATTTAATCTGTTTCGGAAGCGCAGATGTGCAGAAATTCCTATCGCCTCCGTTAAGCTGTATAAACCAGCATACCGAAATGATAAGCAGGCACGCGATGGATATCCTTTTTGAAAATATCGAACGCAAGGATGGATTTGTATGCCAGAAGCGTGTGGTTGATACAGACCTTATTTTAAGAGGCACATGCATAAGGTATAATAGGCAGTAGATAAGAAAGCGGAATAATTTAGGCCCCCTTTTCCCGGCGGATTAGATGATTCTTTTTAAAATAATTAATTCTGAAAATGAAAATTGCAGCTGACAGTAAAATACCCTTTTTAAAAGGTGTGTTTGAGCCTTATTGCGATGTTGAATATCTATCCCCCGCCGAAATGACAAGGGAGAAGATAAAAGACGCCGACGCAATAATAGTAAGGACAAGAAACCGGTGCGATGAATTGATGCTTGAAGGCACTAATGTAAAATTTATTGCAACGGCTACAATTGGATTTGACCATATAGACACTGAATACTGCAGAAGAAAAGGGATTAAATGGGTTAATGCACCCGGATGCAATTCAGTTTCGGTAATGCAGTATATGTCCGCCGCGCTTACTGCATTTTCCATAAAAAAGAATGTTGAGCTTGAAGGCTTAACGCTTGGAATTGTAGGGGTTGGCAATGTAGGCTCTAAGGTTGAAAAAGCGGCAAGGCTGCTGGGTATGAACCTGCTTCTAAACGATCCGCCTAGAGAAAGAAGAGAAGGGAAATAAAAATTTACTGCGCTTGAACAGCTTGCTTCGGAGGCAGATATTATTTCATTCCACGTCCCTCTTATTAAGGAGGGGATTGATAAGACATTTCATTTAGCGGGGGAAAAATTTTGGGGAATGGTTAAGCCGGGAGTGGTTTTTATAAATACCTCCAGGGGTGAAACCACAGATACCCAATCACTAAAAGAGGCTATGCGCAAAGGGATTGTATCATCGGCTTTGCTGGACGTATGGGAAAACGAACCGGAGCCCGATTTGGAGCTGCTCGGAATGGCGGAAATAGGCACTCCCCATATAGCTGGTTACTCAGCCGAGGGAAAAGCAAACGGAACGACTGTATGCGTTAACGCGATTAATGAATTTTTTAATATCGGAATAGAAAAAGAGTGGTACCCTGCGGGTTTACCACGCCCCCTGCCTGAAGAGGAACTGGTAATTGACTGCACAGGTTTAACATTACAAAAGATTCTGTATAGTGCAATTAAACACACATACGATATTTATGGAGAAAGCCGCGCGCTTAAAGAAAGCCCCGGTTCATTTGAACAACAGCGGAATAATTACGGTATAAGAAGGGAATTCGGTTACTACAAAATTAAGCTTATTAATGCGCCCTTAGAAGCGGAAAGAATTCTTTCCGGATTAGGTTTTAAAACAGGGACACCCTGACGGGTATCCCCGTTAAAATAATTAATTCCTGTATGCGGCGGCGTTGATATCTTCAACGCTTTTAATTTTTTTAGGGGGATTGAGGTATTTAGCCAGGAACTCATAAATCTTAACCCTTATCTCTCGCGCTTTTTTGGTATCAAGACGGTCGAACGAATGTCCCCCCGGCATATCCTTAAAAATTTCATATTCAAATTTCTTCCCTTCGGCTTTAAGCGATTTAATAAGGTGTTCAACTTCAAGCACGTTAACATCCTCATCGTTGGTATTTGTATGTATAAGCAGAGGGGTTTGTAATTTATAGGCGTTCCATGCAGGGGAGCGTTTCCTGTATTCATTTACATTTTCATCGGCAGTTTTGCCTATATGGTAGTCTGCCGAAAAATCGGCTCTATACTCGTCATCCTTGTATCCCATCCGCGCCACCAGATCGCTTACCGGAACGCCTGCAAAGCATACTTTGTAATGGTCCGGATGGTCAAAAATATTCATAAGCGAAATCATTCCCCCGTGGCTCCATCCCATAATGCCCACTCTGTTTTCATCAACAATAGAATAGTTGTCAATCATAAACTGCCTGCTAACGTCAACATCCTCATTTTCGAGAGCGCCGTAATCAATTTTTTTATAGAACGACTCCCCGTATCCGGTGCTACCCCTGTAATCAACCGCCACTACTATATACTGCTGAGCCATAAGCTCTTTAATAATATGGGTGAAATAGGTAGTCATGCTGGCGTGCACGCCACCGTGCGGAAAAACAATCAGCGGATATTTTTTACTATAGTCTATCCCTTTGGGAATAAATATGTAAGCCCATAATTTAAGGGGATTGCCGGCACCCTGCGCGGTAGGATTTTTTTCCCTTGCCGGAGGGGGCCCGGTAAGAAATACTTTATCTACAAAAGCGGTTTCCCTCATTCTTTCGAACCAGGTTACATCGTCAATTCCTTTTTCCAGAACATCGAGCCGGTGCTGTAACGACTCATTCGATTTTTTGAGCGATTCAAGGTCTTTTTTCATTGCGTCGTAATTTTGACCCCTTGCCTGTGATAGTGAAAGAAACAAAGCGGCGAAGAGGAAAACGTTAAATATTTTCATTTTAACCTCGTAATGTTGTTTATTTGCCTAATTATATCCCGATTTAGGGGGAAAAAGTAATTAAAAAATAGAGGAATGGTTAAAAATACCCTTTATGTTCAATTTTAACAATATAATTGTATAAATTAAAACGGGTTCAATTAAAGTAATTTTAAGAAATTCAAATTGCTTGTGCCATTAGGCTTTCTTAAATTTACTCTTGTTTTTATGAATTATATGAAGAATCAGAAATGAAAATATCAGAAATATTGACGCAGGAATTCATAATTCCCGGTATGCAGAGCAGTTCGAAGGATGATGCAATACTAGAGCTGCTGAATCTTTTTAAGGGAGACCCCCGTGTAAAAGATATAGAACTGGTTCAAAATGCCGTTCTTGAAAGGGAAAGCATAATGTCTACCGGAGTAGGCAAAGGTTTTGCCATTCCCCACGCAAAGACAAATGCCATAAGCGATATTATAGTGGCATTCGGAAAATTAAAAGAACCTATCGATTTCAAATCGCTGGATGAACAGCCGGTAAGCTTTATTTTTCTGCTCGTTGGCATGGAAAGCAGTGTAGGCCCCCACATTAAATTGTTAAGCCGGATTTCGAGAATGATGAACAAGGATGAATTCAGAGAGGGACTACTTAATTCCTCCACAGCAGAGGAAATATACAACCTGTTCCTCGAAGAAGAAAAGAACTATTTAGAAATAAACTAAAAATTCTCCCATATGATTAAAGCAATTACCGGAACAAAAGATATCCTTCCAATAGATATACCCAGATGGAAACATCTTGAAGCGTTGGTGGAAAAGACAATGGAAAATTTCAATTACAAGGAAATAAGAACTCCGGTATTTGAAGAGACTGCCCTTTTTTCAAGAGGCATTGGCGAAGCCACCGATATTGTAAGCAAGGAAATGTACACGTTTCTCGATAGAAGCGAAACAAGCGTTACACTTAAGCCCGAAATGACCGCCGCGGTAGTGCGCGCCCTTATAGAACATTCGCTGGATAAAAAGCAGAGCCTTAATAAGCTCTTTTATATTTCACCCATGTTCAGGCAGGAAAAACCGCAGGCAGGCCGCCTGCGCCAGTTCCATCAGTTCGGCGCCGAAGCATTGGGGTTCGACAGTCCCGCACTTGATGCAGAAATGATTATTATACCTTATCAGATTCTTTCGGCATTGGGATTAAAGAACCTTGCGGTAAAAATAAATTCGCTGGGGGTTCCGGCCTCACGCGAAAATTATAAGCTTAAACTGCGCGAATACCTTACGCCATTTCTTCCAAAACTTTCCGAAGAAAGCAGAAAAAGATTCGATATAAATATTTTAAGAATATTCGACAGCAAAGATGAAGGGGACCAGCTTATAATGAAAGACGCGCCCCTTCTTATAGATTACCTTGACGAAGAAAGCCTTAAGCATTTTGAAACCGTAAAAGCAATTCTAGATAAGGCAGGCATCCCTTACGAAGTTGACCCGAAGCTTGTAAGAGGGCTCGATTATTATACAAACACTACATTCGAGGTTATAAGCGGCAGTGTCGGCTCGCAGAGCGCTTTATGCGGCGGGGGAAGATACAATCTTCTTGCCGAAGAAATCGGCGGCAACTCAATACCCGGAGTAGGATTCGCGGCCGGAATAGAGAGAATACTTCTTGCATGCGCTAATGAAGACACATTGAACATTGCCGACGAGAAAATAGATTTATACCTTGTAC
>DAHYUM010000081.1 GCA_027398005.1 bacterium | reverse complement strand
CGAAGGGCAGAAAGTGCCGTTTGCCAAGGTTGGAGCTGTTGTTCCCAACGGCGGTTTCCAGATTGGAGCGGCTAAAATAAGGGGCGAAGAGTCGTTCGGCATGATTTGTTCCGAAAAAGAACTTGGCCTTAGCGATAACCACGAAGGCATTATGGTGCTTGACGAAAAACTGGAAGCTGGCACTCCTCTTGCTGATGCGCTTGGACTTAACGATGTTATTCTTGATGTTGCCGTTACCCCAAACCGCGCCGATGCCTTAAGCCATATTGGAATTGCCCGCGAACTTTCGGCACTGTTCAACAGGAAAGTTACTTACCCCGAAGTGAAACTGAAAAATTCAAAAATTAAAAGCGCCGACCTTGCGAATGTTGAAATTAAGGACGCCATCGGCTGTCCCCGTTATTCGGCCAAGGTTGTAAAAGATGTTGTTGTTAAAGATTCCCCCGAATGGCTTAAGAGAAGGCTTAAAAATATAGGTCTGCGCCCGATAAACAACATTGTGGATGTTACAAACTACGTACTTCACGAAGTTGGCCAGCCTTTGCACGCGTTCGACCTTAATATGCTTAAGGGCAAAAAGATTATAGTGCGCCGCGCTAATGATGGGGAGGAATTTGTAACTCTCGATTCGAAACAGAGAAAGTTAAGCACAGACGACCTTATGATTTGCGACGCCGGAAATTCTGTTGCGGTTGCAGGCGTTATGGGGGGAGAAAACTCTGAAGTTACTAATGAAACAAAAGATATCTTAATTGAAAGCGCTCATTTCAACCCTTCAATGGTAAGAAAAACCTCAAAGAGAATGGGGCTTCAGACAGACGCTTCGTACCGTTTTGAAAGAGGAAGCGACCCTGATATAACATTATGGGGAGCCAAAAGGGCGGCTCAGCTTATTGCCGAAACTTCAGGCGGCCAGGCTGCCTCGGGCGAAATAGATATATACCCGGTTAAAATTAAAAAAGGTACAGTAGCATTAAGATATTCTAGAATTGAAAAAATACTGGGTTATAAAATTCCCAAAAAAGATGTGAAGAATATACTTACCAATTTAGGTCTTGAAGTTGAAGCAGTTGATTCGGAAAATTATAAAGTTAAAGTGCCTTTGTTCCGCCACGATATTGAAAGAGAGATTGACCTTATAGAGGAAGTTGCAAGAGTTTACGGATACGATAAAGTGCCCGATATTGAAAAAATATCGGATGTGCTCGAGGCCAAATTCAACGATTCCTTATTTAACGATAAAATCCGTTCCCTTCTTACCGGAATGGGATTTTATGAAATAATGACAAATTCGCTTCTCGAAAAGGAGACCGCTTCACGCTTCGGAAACCCGATAGGTGTAATGAATCCGCAGAGTTCCGATATGTCGCATCTGCGCCCTTCCTTAATACCCGGAATGCTTAATACCATTGCCAGGAACATTAAGGTTAAGGAAAGCAGCCTCTCATTATTCGAGATTGGGAAAGTCTTCAATAAAAAAGGGGATATAGAGGAGAATTCAATAACATCATTCGAGCATTTTGCCGAAAACGAACAGCTAACAGCCGCAATTACCGGCAATAGAAACGAAGATGAATGGTACGGCAAAGGTGCAGAAGTAGATATATACGACCTTAAAGGAATAGTTGAAGAGTTTTTCAAGCACTTTAGAATAGATGCAGAGCTTACGGAGAATTATAGCGGTGCAGGGGGCTGGTTTGATGAATATATCGGCTACGAATTCAACGGCCAATTAATTGCCTCCATTGGAAGAATAAACAAGGAAACGCTTAAAACATTCGATATTGACCAGGATGTATATTTATTCGACTTAAAAATTGATTTACTTAAATCATTCAAACCCGTTGATAAAGAGTTCAAAGAACTTTTACGCTATCCAAAGGTAGTAAGGGACGTTGCGCTGGTTTTGAGCGAAAAAATCACCTCAAAAGAGGTGGTTTCCGAAATTAAAGAAATTGGCTCTAACTTATTGCATCATATAAAGTTATTTGATATCTTTAGAAGTGAAAGCTTAGGTCAGGGGAAAAAGAGCCTCGCTTTTCAGTTGGAATTTTACGACGAGAACAGAACCCTGACAGAAGATGAAGTTGAAAAGGAATTTTGGAAGATAATAAAGACTTTAGAAACAAAACTAAACGCTCAATTAAGAGGAAAATAATTGGCAGATAGTTCCAAATACGATGTTTTTCTTGACGAAATGAATTCTTTGGAGAAGCAGGTTTATTTCCTGGTTCAGAAGGGGAATGAGCTTCTGGCAAAGAATAATGCATTGGAGAAAAAAACAAAATTATTAGAAAAAGAAAATGAGGTGCTTAGGCTTAAAATAGAAGAAATTGAAAAAAAACTGACGGGAAACGTTGCTAATTTCGATTCTGACCTGTTTAACACGTTCAACGCCCCGTTTGATGACAAAGAAAACTTGAAAAAAAAAATAAACGAATTAATTTCAAAAATTGATCGTCAATTAAGTTCTTAATTATAATTGATTAGGGCTTGAAACAGGATGACAGAGAAAAAGAAGCTAAAAGTTAAAATATTTGATAAAGAATATTCCTTACTGGTTGATAATCAGGAAATTGCAGAAGAACTGGCTGAATATGTGAATACTATTATGGAAGATACGAGGAACGAATTACCGGGGCAGCCGTCGGAAACTCTGGCTATTATTGCCGCACTGAACATTGCATATGACTTGTTTGTTGAAAGGAATAATTCAAGAGAATTCAGTATACAAGCTACTGATAAAATCAAAAAAATAAAGCTTCTTATTACAGAGTCCCCCCTGGTTTCAGACCAAAATTAAGTTTGCCGCGCTGTCGATTCCCATATATGTAAGAACTAACATTAGTACATATTAGGGTTATTGACTTACGGCGTGTATTACAGGCCTCATTCCGGCCCAGCCGGAATCCCGCTTAGGGACCAGTGGAAGTAAAAAGCGCCGGGCAATTCCCCGCACTTAATAAGGAAGCGTTCTTCCTTTCGGAATTGACAGCCGCGGCGCTTTTATTTCTGTATTTTTTGGAGGAAAAATGGATATAAATGTAATTGTTAACATTATTGTTTTATTGGTCGGATTGGGTATTGGTTCTCTTGCCGGCTGGCTGATAAGCTCGAAATTCAGCAAGAATAAAGTTTCTGTTGCTGAAGAGAAAGCCGCTAAGATTATTGAAGACGCTGAAAAGGATGCTAAACACTTAAAGAAAGAAAAATTATTAGAAGTTAAAGATGAATGGTTAAAGAAGAAACAGGAATTTGATAACGAAGTAAACCAGAAGAGACAAAAACAGCTCGCATTCGAAAAACAGCTTGAGCAGAGAGAAGACAGCATTGAAAAGAAGTTCGATATTGTTACACAAAAGGAAAAAGCAAATAAAGAAGCTGAAAAGAAGATTGCCCAGCAGTACGAAGATATTACCCGCAAAAATTCCGAATTGGATAGATTAATAACCGAAAACAACGAAAAACTTGAAAAAGTAGCCGGACTTACATCGGAAGAAGCCAAGAGCATTCTTATGGAAAATATGGTAAGCAAGGCTAAATCGGATGCCGCGCAGCAGTTGAAGGAAATTAGGGAAACCGCAAAACTCGAAGCCAAGAAAGAATCGCAGAAAGTTGTTGTACAGGCTATTCAGAGAACTGCAGTTGACCATTCGGTTGAAAGCACTGTTTCGGTTGTTCAGATTCAGAATGACGAAATGAAAGGGAGAATTATTGGGCGCGAAGGAAGAAACATTCGCGCTTTTGAAGCCGCTACCGGTGTTGACGTTATTGTTGACGATACCCCCGAAGCGGTTATTCTTTCCGCATTCGACCAGTTCCGCAGGGAAGTGGCAAGAATTTCGCTTGAAAGATTAATCGGCGACGGGCGCATTCACCCGGCTAGAATTGAAGAGGTTGTACATAAAGTTGAACAGGAACTGGAAGAAGAAATCCTCCGCGAAGGGGAAAATACCCTTATCCAGCTTGGAATTCACAATGTGCACGCCGAACTGACAAAACATATCGGCAGAATGAAATACCGTTCCAGCTACGGCCAGAATCTGCTTCAGCACAGCATTGAAGTTGCTTACCTTACAGGCATTATGGCGGCCGAACTCGGTTTCGACCCGATGATTGCCAAGAAAGCCGGCTTAATGCACGATATCGGAAAAACTGTTGATAAAAGCGTTGAAGGTCCTCACGCTTTAATCGGTTATGAGCTTGCCAAGAAATACAACGAGCATAAAATTGTTCTTAACGCCATTGGAAGCCATCACGAAGATATTGAAATGGAACATCCTATTTCGGCGCTTGTGCAGGCGGCCGACGCTATAAGCGGCGCGCGCCCGGGTGCTAGAAGGGAACCTTTGGAAAGCTACGTTAAGAGACTCGAAAATCTTGAAACACTTGCAAAATCTTTCGAAGGCGTTGCCAAAACATACGCAATACAGGCCGGACGCGAGATTAGAGTTGTTGTTGAGCCTGACAAAGTGGATGATAATTTCAGCGACAGGCTTGCATACGACATTGCCCAGAAAATTCAGGAAGAAATGGAATATCCGGGGCAGATTAAAGTTACTGTTATACGTGAAGTTAGGAAAATAGCTTACGCAAAGTAACAGGAATTGTGAATGAGAAAACTGAAGATCGCGGTTACGGGGGGAATTGGTTCGGGCAAAACTGCCTTGTGCCGCTTTTTCCAGAGCCGCGGTTATAAGGTTTTTTTCAGCGATGCCGTTGCTAAGGATATTATGGCATCCGATGCAGGCGTTAAAAAGAAAATTATTAAACATTTCGGCAAAGACGCCTATAACGGATCGGGATTAAATAAAGAATATCTGGCTTCAAAAGTATTTACCGACCCCGAAAAGACCAAGCTTATCAATTCTATAGTTCATCCCGCCACAACACTTGCAGTGCAGAAAATGATTGAAAAGGAATTTGAGACAAAGAATATTGCCTTTGTTGAATCTGCGCTGGTATACGAAGCCAAAATTGACAAAAATTTCGATTATGTTATTCTGGTTACATCCCCCGACGAAGCAAAAATTGAAAGAGTTACCGCGAGGGATAAAGTTTCTGCCGATAGGGTAATTGAAAGAATGAACAACCAGATTCCGGACGACAAGAAAAAGCAGCGTGCCGATTTTGTTATAAATAATAATTCCACCCTCGAAGAGCTTGAAAAGAGGGGAGAGTTTATATTACGATTAATAGAAAGTATCTCATCAGGCGAATAAAAATTTAAATTATAAGAGGTAAATGTGAACGCAATAAACAATTTTATTGTAAAAATAGTTAAAATGATGCCCAAACCGGTGGTATTTATATTTGCTAAAAAATACATTGCAGGCGAAAGACTTGAAGACGCTGTTAAGGTGGTTAAGGAACTGAACGCTAAAGGTATTATGGCTACAATGGATGTTCTTGGCGAATCGATTTCTTCAAAAAAAGAGGCCGAAGACGCCAAAATGGAATGTCTTAGAGTGCTCGATACAATTAACGAAAATAAATTGAATGCCAACCTCTCGGTTAAACCTACCCAGCTAGGGTTAGGTATCGACCCAGATTTCTGCTATACCCTTCTTTCAGAAATTCTTGAAAAGGCAAAAGCGTACAATAATTTTGTGCGCATAGATATGGAAGATTCCCCTTATACAACTTCCACAATTGAACTTGTATTGCGCCTTAAACAGAAATTTGAAAACACCGGCATTGTAGTGCAGGCTTATTTAAAGCGCACCGCGCAGGATGTTGTTGAAATGAATAAACACGGCATGAACTACAGATTATGCAAGGGCATTTACGTTGAACCCGCAGAAATTGCCTACAAGGAAAGGCAGGAAGTAAGGGATAATTACCTTAAGCTTTTACAGCTTATGCTTGATAACGGTAATTATACCGGTATAGCAACACACGACGATTACCTGGTTGAAGGCGCCTATAAGCTTATTAAAGAAAAAAAATATTCAAGAGATAAATTCGAATTCCAGATGCTCTACGGCGTTAAGGAAAACCTTCGCGATAAGATTAACAAAGACGGACACAAAATAAGAATTTACGTGCCTTACGGTAAACAATGGTATGCTTATTCAATAAGAAGGCTTAAAGAAAATCCACAGGTGGCCTGGTATATTTTTAAAAGCATTTTTTCATTGAATTAATGAAAATACTGGGCATTGAAACATCGTGCGACGAAACTTCGGTTGCGCTTCTTGAAGATGAAAAAGTAATTGCCAATATTATTTCCTCGCAGGATTTTCACGTTGAATACGGGGGCGTAGTGCCCGAGCTTTCAAGCAGGGCACACCTGCAGATGGTTATGCCGTTGTTTAAAAAAACTCTTGAACAATCATCTGTTTCTATTGAAGATATAGACCTTATAGCCGCAACAGCGGGACCCGGTTTAATAGGCGCACTGCTTGTGGGGCTCACTTTTGCCAAAGGGCTTTCATATTCTACAGGCAAAAATTTCCTCCCGGTAAATCACGTTGAAGGGCATATATATTCCGGATTTCTAATGGATAGGAAACCTGAGTTTCCCTATTTATGTCTGGCTGTTTCGGGGGGCCATACACTTCTTTTAATTGTTAAAAGCGATACCGAAATAGTTAAGCTAGGTTCAACCATAGACGATGCCGCCGGCGAGGCATTCGATAAAGTTGCTAAAATGCTGGGGCTTGGATATCCGGGCGGCCCAAAAATTTCCGCCGCCGCCGCTTCGGTTTCTTCCTCTTCTATTAAATTCCCTATAGCCCATTGCAAAAATGAATTCGATTTTTCATTCAGCGGGCTTAAGACCTCGGTGCTCCGCTTCATTCAGAAAGAATACGGTAATGCTGAAAATATTCCTGCGGGGGACAAAGGATTAATAGCTTATTCGTTTCAGAAATCGCTTGTAGAAGCTTTAACGCGCAATGTGGTAAAGGCTTTGAACCAGTTCCGCGTTAAATCTATTTCTCTTGCCGGCGGTGTTGCGGCCAATACTCTGCTCCGCAGCGAATTTGAATCGATTGCGGGTAAAATTAAAGTGCCCCTTGTTATTCCCTCGCTTGACTATTGCGGCGATAACGGCGCTATGATTGCACTGCGCGGATATAGGTTATTTAATGCCGGCAGAAGAGGCACGTTCGGCAGTAATGCATTTGCCTCGATGCCTGAAGATAATTTTACCGGATATAAAAAATGAAATTCCTATTTGACCGGGGAAATAAGGAAAAAATTAATTTTAACCTGAAAAAATCGGATTATATTATAATCATAATCTTCTTCCTGATGGTACTCGGGTTCCTTCTCTATGCGTTTTATTCACCCAATTATTACAAACATAAATCCCCCTACAGGTTTAAGGTAACTAAGGATGAAACCGTAGAGCAGATTATCGATTCTCTTTATGTACATGGAATTATTCCAAACCGCCTTAATATGAAAATTGCCTATTATCTTACGGGGGGCAACAGGGTAATAAAACCGGGGGCTTATTATCTTCCTAACGGTTTAAATTATTTCGGACTGGTAAACGCGTTTCTTAACATTCCGCACTACAGGGAATTGTTTGCCGCCATACCCGACGGCATCTGGCAGAATAAACTGGCCGGGTTCCTGCACAGGAAACTGGAGCTCGATTCGGCTAAAATTGCCGAATTAAGTACCGATTCCTCATTTATTGCTAAGCTAGGCATTAAAGCCGCAAGCCTTGAAGGATATCTTCTGCCCGAAGGGTACTATTTCTTTGCCGATTCGACACCTCAGGAAGTATTAAAAAGATTAAAGCATGAGCAGGACAGAGTATTTAACGATTCGGTTAAGGCGCAGATGGCAAAGCTTAAAATGAACAGGGAACAGATTCTTATCCTTGCATCCATTATTGATGCCGAATCGAACGACGTGAAAGAGTTCAAGAGAATTTCGGGGGTTTATCATAACCGCCTGCGCATTAAAATGCCCCTTCAGGCCGACCCTACTATTCAGTATATGGTAAGGGATGAAAGAAACGGGGGACTAATGAGAAGCGATTTTGCAATCGATTCCCCCTTTAATACATACAAGCATCCGGGGCTTCCTCCGGCGCCTATAAATAATCCTGGCAGGGCGGCAATTCTTGCGGCTGTTTTCCCCGAAAAACATAATTTCTTATATTTCGTCGCAGACGGTACAGGTTCTCATTTATTCGCCAGAACTCTGGCTGAACATGAAAGAAACGTAGTGAAGTATAGAAGATGGCTCCAATCAAGAAAACCGTAAAAACAGTCTTAATCCTTTTGCTCGGCTTTTCATTAAGCCGGTGCGCAAATCAGCTGCCTCCCCCCGGGGGCGAGGTGGATAAAACTCCCCCTTCTATAGTTGAACTGAATCCGAAAGACGGCACCGTAAATTTTAAGGGAAATAGTATAGACATTACTTTTTCGGAATATGTTAACCGCAGGAGTGTTCAGGATAATATTTTTATCTCTCCAAAGATTAATGGAGAACTCGATTACAGCTGGAGCGGCCGTTCGCTGGAAATTACATTCCCCGATTCGCTTAAGAAAAATACTACATATTCAATTACCGTAGGCGCCGGCGCGGCCGACCTGAACAACAATAACAGGATGGCCGAAGCTTTCAGCTTCTCATTTTCTACGGGCAGTACAATTGACAGCTGCAAAATTGCAGGGAAGGTTTATGATAAAGACCCGGCCGGAATTCTCATTTTCGCCTATAAAGGCAAAGGGGATGAAATAAATATTGCAAAAGCTCAGCCCGATTATGTATCGCAGGTGGGCAGGAACGGGAATTACATCCTTAAAGGGCTTGGTTACGGAAACTACTCAGTCTTTGCAATAAGGGATAAAATGGGGGATTACGTTTATGACGAAGGGGTTGATTATATAGGCATGCCTTTCGAAAATGTTGACCTTAAAAGGGATTCATCCTCATACGGGGGGCTCGATTTTTTCCTCTCGGTTAAGGATACCATTGTACCCCATATAAGCAAAGTAGTAATGACCGACAGGAACCATATTGCGCTTGAATTCAGCAAGGCAGTGGATAGCACTCTAATTAAACCGGATAACTTTTATCTAATTGATTCCCTTACCCGCAAGAAGACGGAAATGAAATACTTTTATAAGGGCCAGGGCAAGCCGTTCCAGTTTTTCCTCTCATTTGCCGATTCAATAAACAAATCGGGCAGCCTTTTTCTTACTGCCGAGAATATTACAGATTTAAACGGCAATAAACTGACATCGGAAACCGCTTCAGTCGTCTATAATCCGCGTGCCGATACTTCTACAGCAAAAATAATTAAACTTACCGGGCAGTATCAGGGGGATTTGCTCGATTATGAGACCCCTCAAATATATGTACAGTTCGACCATGCTTTCCCGGTTTCCGCTCCGGCAGAGGGAATTTCGGTTACCGAGGGGAAGGATAAAGTATTAAAGATTAATACCGAACCGGTTGATAATTCCTCTTTCAGGATTAATGTAACCGATAAGGTAAAGCCCAAAAGCGAACTGACGGTTAACATAGACCTTTCCAAATTTAAAGATGTAGCCGGCAAGGGGGCCGATTCACTCTATAAAAAGAATTTTCAGGTTATTAACGATCTCGATTTTTCGGGCACCATGGGTACTGTTGAAGCTGATTCGGTTAAAGATGTTTATGTGGTATTGGAAAAATCGGAAGGGGAAAAGAGAACCTACCGCCAAAAGACAGATGGAAAGGGGAATTTCGAAATTAAAAAAGTGGTTCCGGGCAAATACCTTTTGTGGTCTTTCAGGGATTCCGACAGGAACAAGGCTTATTCATACGGGAAGCTTAAACCGTTTACCTATTCTGAGAAGTTCAAATTCTATGCTGATACTCTTAATTTAAGGGCGCGCTGGCCGGTTGGTGATATTAAAATTCAACTCGATAAAAAGTAAGAAAAAAAGGGGAAAGTAATCTTTCCCCCTTTTTGTAATAATTCTTAAGATCAACCTTTCAATTCTTTAACCACCGATTCGCTTATTTCGGCAATTTCAATATTTATTTTTTCAAGCAGGTCGGTCGAGCCTTTCAATAATTCAGCGGCAACCGGATTGGCCTGGAGGGAGGAGCAATTGATAAGTACGTTCAGATAAGCACCGTAGGCGGCGCTTGAAAGAAGTTTTGCCGCTACTCCGGCGTCCGAAAGGGAATTCCGGTTACCTTTTGCAACAACCGATTTAATTAATGGCATAATTTCGTAGCATTTTTTAATAACCGAAGCTGGTACCTTTCCGGCGTCTATTGTAGCTTCGTCAATCTTTTTGCCTCTTTCGGCTTTCTGTTCATCGGTATCCTTAGGCAGTTTAAATGCATCCATTACCAGGTCGAATGCCTTATTATCCTTAATTCCCAGTTCAAAAAAGTCTTTCTGTGCCGCTTCAAGTTTCCCTTTCAATTCAACCATTTCGGCTTCAACATCGGCATATTTTTTCTTGCCTATTGTTAATCCGCATACCATAGCTCCTAAACTGGCCGAAAGAGCTCCGCACAACGCCGATACATTTCCTCCCCCCGGGGTAGGGGAATTGGATGCAAGTTCGTCAAAGTAATTCTGCAATGATTTTTCTAAGTTCATTTTTATCCTCTGTAAGATTAATTTATCATATATTCAATAATTTTCTCTTCCGGCTTAAACGGATTGAGCGTGCTTAGCCCCAAATTCTCAATTGCCGCTTCAACAAGTTCCTTTTCGTTATTAGCTTTATTGCCCGTATAGAATTTACCCGCCTGAATGAGTGCTTCGAGGGGTACAAGCCCAACAATTTCGCTTCCGTTCACTTTTACGCCAAACCGGGCTGCTTCCTTTTTAACTTCCTCGAACGCTACATGAATAGGGGTAACATTATAGTTAGTAAGGTTCATCGAAACCTGCGTAATACCGTATTTTTCCAATGCCACTCCCATACCCTTAACTTCTTTAAGTCTGCCCGGCACTTTAACCGGTTTCCCGTCTACTTTAATAATCTTGCCTTCGGCATCTCTCTTTGAATAACCCGATTCCCTTAAAAGCTCTGCAATCTCTTTAGAAGGGGCAAGGTCTTTGGTTTCGAGGTTAACATTATAAGCCACCAGAAAGAATCGGGCTCCCGTTACAAGAGCGCCTAATTTTGCATTAAATACCGGTTGGCCAAAATCGGGGTGCCAGGCAGGGTCTTTTAGTTTCTCTTCCAGTCCCTCATATTCCCCCTGGCGAATATTTGAAAGGCTTTTCCTTTCCGGTTTCCGCGCCGCCTGTTCATATAAATAAACAGGTAAATTAAGCTCCTTTGCTATAATTTCGCCGAATTTCTCTGAGATTCTAACGCATTCCTCCATTGTAACGTCTTTAACCGGCACAAAAGGCACAACATCGCAAGCGCCCAGGCGGGGATGCTCCCCTTTATGGTTTCTCATATCTATGTTTTCGCAGGCGGCTTTGCAAACTGCCACTGCTCCATTAATAATCCCTTCTTCATTTCCTGCAAGCGTAACTACAACCCTGTTATAATCGGCGTCCGGTTCAATACTCAGTAATTTAACATCCTTAATATCGGCGGCATATTTCTTAATCGCCTCAAAAGCAGTATTATTCCTTCCTTCGCTGAAATTAGGTACACATTCAATTATTTTCATATTCATCCTCGTTTGATTTATATATAACTGCTCCGTTTTTAATGGTAAGGCAGTTTAAGTTTTTACCAGTGCTGTAAACTAAATCGGCATAGTCTCCTGTATCGAAAACTGCAAAATCGGCTTTTTTACCAGCCTCTATGCTCCCGATTTCTTTTTCCATTTTTAATGCTTTTGCGGCGTTAATGGTAACAGCGGCAATGGTTTCTTCAACGGTCATTTTCATTTTAAGGCAGGCTAAAGTCATAATCAAATTCAAATTTGCTATATGCGAAGAGCCCGGATTAAAATCTGTAGAGAGAGCCACTATCCCATTGTTTTCAATCAACTTACGGGCGGGAGCATAACCATATCCTAGGAAAAATGACACCCCAGGAAGCAAAACAGAGACTATTTCGGTGGAAGCGAGCTTTTCTATCTGCTCCTCGTTTATTACTTCAAGATGGTCTATGCTTGCTACGTTATGTTTTATCCCTATTTCCACTCCGCCAATAGAGTTGAACTGCTCCGAATGGAGTTTAAGCTCATATCCTTTTTCCCTTGCCGCAGAAAATATAATATCTGTCTGCGCCGGTGAAAATGCCGTTTTTTCGCAGAATACATCACAAAACCGGGCTAGTTTAAGTTCTGCTATAA
>DAHYUM010000080.1 GCA_027398005.1 bacterium | reverse complement strand
TCCAGGAAATATGGAATGATAGGGGAAAAGTATTACATAGGCTACGATCATTATTATTTATACGATAATCCGCATAAGGTAAAGCAGACCACAGAAATTGCCCTATACAGGGGGGTGGAGGCATTCAGCGATAATCTTGTGCCCGTATCGCAGCCCGATTTTCTTGTAGCTCAGACAAATATAAATTCGAAGAATCTAAGGAGAAGCATTGGCAGTTCCGATTTTGAGAAAGGGGATGAACTTGACGCCGCATTTGTCCTTTTCGCGTCGGATATAAAGACACCCCATTATTCTGCCCAAATTTACGGCGAATGGAATAAACTGCTAAACTGGATTGCTCCCCATAATACATTTTCTTTACGTCTGGCGGCAGGCTACAGGTTAAAAAACGAAAGCCACTTCCAGTCCAAATTCTTCTTCGGCGGGTTTGGCAACAGAGAGCTCGAAAATGCCGATCCTAAACAGTACAGGAAGGTTTTTATGTTTCCCGGAGTGCCGATTTATAACCTCTATGGAGACCGCTTCGTAAAAGCCACTCTGGAGAATATTTTCCCTCCGGTAAGGTTCGGAAGTGTCAATTTAGGGAACCATTTCCTCGATTTTATTGATTTATCGGTATACAGCCAGTCTTTACTGTTAAACTGGCAAAATAATGAATATTGGATTAATTTCGGAGCACAGATTAACTTTGTATTCAAACACTGGTTTAATTTGGAATCGACCCTTTCGGCCGGGGCCGCGAGGGCTTTTTCTCGAAATAAAGCCTTTTCAGATTGCTTTATTTCTCTTAAATTAATGAGGAATTAAACTATGGAAAGATATTTCCGATAATATATTAGGGAATTATATGTTTTTTGAGGGAAATAATTAATTGGAAAAATTTTTAACATTTATGGACATTTTGAATTCCTACCTTGATGAAGGGCAGGTAATTGATTTTGTCAAAAATGCCGGTTCTTCAGCAGTAAATCTTTCCGTAAGCAACGATATAAATTTGCTCGACCCTCAATTCCCAATTACAAGAAGAATTCAGATTGAAAACCTTATTACAATTACCGAAAAGGAACTTCCCAAGGTTAAATATGCCGACCTTTTCCTATACCTCTCAAAACAGGCAATAAATATTGGCCTTTACGGGCTTGCCGAAGATATTCTTAACCTGCTTATTAAGAAAATAGAAAAAGTAGAAAAACTGAAAGATTATCTGGCAAATTCATATTTCAATTTAAGCGAAATTTATTTCCGCCAGGGGTATTGGAAGAAAGCCGAATCCTCTGTCCTGAAAGCAAAGAAAATATTCCATTCCGAAAAGAACCGTTCGGGTGTATTTAAGTGCGAAAATCTTCTTGGAGCAGTACTTGGGGAAAAGGGAGACCTGAACAAGGCATTGAAGAATTTTTCGAAAGTTCTGCTTCAGGTTAATCCAAAAAAAGAGCGTTATCTATATGCAATGATTGAGTCGAATCTGGGTGTGCTCAATCAGGCAATACATAATTTTGACGAATCGGTCACTTACCTTACCAGGGCACTGGTCTATTTTGAGCAGACGGGGGACCTTACCCGCATAGCCGAAATGAAATATAACCTGGCTAACGTATTTTACCTTAAAAAACAATATTCCAATGCTCTTCCAAAACTGGATGAAGCAATTAAAGCCGCTTCGGAAGCTGAAAACCTTAATATTTTGTGCCTCTGCTTTATTACCAAAGCCGATGCGCTTGTAAATTTGAATGACTATGAAATGGCCGGCGCCGTTATTGACCTTGCGATGAATATCAGCAATAAGCTTAACGACCGCCTTTCTATTGCCGAAGTGTATAAAATTAAAGGGAAAATTGAATTTGCCCTTAAGAATTATGATTATGCCGAAAACCTCCTGTTAACAAGCCTTAGGCTTAACAGGGAGCTGGAAAATAAGTATAACATGGCCGAAACCTGCTTAAGTCTCTCAAAACTTTACAAAGCTAAAAGAGACTATAAAGTGGCTGCCAAATACCAGATTACTGCTTTGCTCTATTTCAACGAAATCGGGATGCAGCCACCATCGGGCGATAGTGTAGCTTAAAATTATTTTATTTCATAAATGAAATTCTCTGACTTTAAAAACGGCTTGAACAAAGAGTTTACGTTCAACAGTAAGATTAATACTGCCGACCGGCGCTACCGCGACCTCGATTCAATTCTTACGGTTGTAAAAAACATTAACAGTACCATTGTACTTGAAGATGTGCTTGCCATTGTGCTTACCCATGCAATTGAAATAAGCCGTGCCGAAAGGGGTTTTATTGTACTTGCCGATGAATCGGGGAACCTGGAATTTAAATTAGGGCTTGATGGCAAGGGGAATAAACTGCCCGAAAAATATTTCAGAATAAGCCAGTCGGTTGCTGATGATGTCTTTACTACCGGGAAATCGAGGTTTATTGAGGGAGCGCAGGAAATTGAAGGGCATATACCAACTAAAAGCATTAGGGAATTATCATTACAAACTATATTATGCGCCCCGCTGATTGCCGATAATACCAAAATTGGGGTTATTTATGTGGACAATAAAAAATTCACCAATGTAAAGAACCGCGAAATTACATTTACGTTCGAAATTCTTGCCGAGCATGCGTCAAGCGCTATAAGAAACGCACAGCTTTTCAATAAAATAAGAGGTGCAAAGAAAAAATCTGAAATATCGCAGGATATTAAGATGAATTTCATGGCTCAAATGTCGCACGAGGTAAGAACCCCGCTTAATACTATTATAAACTTTTCCCAGCTTTTAAAAGAGGAACTCAGGAGCGATGTACCCCCCGAAATTAAATCGAGTCTCGATTTAATTGAAAGCTCGGGTATGAGAATTATTAAGAATTTCGACCTGCTTCTTAATATGGCCGAATTAAATACCGGCACATACGAATTCAAACCGAAAATTATGGATTTGTTCGAAAAAATTATTCTACCCGTTTTTAATGAATATAAAAGTCTTGCGTGGGATAAGAAACTGGAATTTAAAATAAACAGGGGTACAGCCTCCCTTGAAACCGAAGGGGACGAGTATACATTACTTCTTTTGTTCAGCAATCTGGTTTCGAATGCTATAAAATTTACAGTTTCAGGCTCGGTGGAAATTAAAATTACTCCAATTAAGGAAATAAATAAAATCTCGGTTGAACTGCGCGATACGGGTATTGGAATTTCCAGCGAATTTCTCGAGAATCTCTCTATTCAGAACGTTGCGGCCTCTAATTATAACGGCACTACCGGTATTGGGCTTAAACTTGCCATGAAATACGCCGAAATGAATAACGTTGAATTCAATATTACTTCCCAAAAAGGGTTAGGCACATCAATTACACTTCTTTTTAATTCATTATAATTCTTAAGCAATCCTGGTCTATAGCAGTAATGGATAATTGCATCCAAAATTGCCTGTATTATTTTGATGCATTATATCTTTTTGTTACACCTAAGAGGGGCTTTCCCGTTTTAAATCATTTTTTGAGACAACTTTCGTTTTGATACTTAAAAAAAGTGTACGGAATTAGGAATTTCCATTGTGAAACGTAAAATATTTTTACATTTATAAAACCCCTAAACCCTAAATAAACAGGCAAAATAAGCTAAAAATGAGGATAATTGTAAAAATCCGGTTGTTTTTACTTAACAAAAATCAACATTAAACGATAATGGAACAGGGGAATTATTGCCGGTTTTTTTTGGCTCTTTTTTACCCCTAAAAGTCACCTTTTTCATGTTGGTACGATTATTGGTTCTCTGATATACTTTTTAATAAAAAGGGGCGCTGTAATGAAAAAGATGTTTTTACTTTTACTCTTAAGTTTAGTTTTTTCGGCTTGTACCGAAAAATCGTTAGTAAACGAACCTGAAACAACGGGTAGTAATGTTTCTTTACTCAAATTACCCCAGTCTTCCGGTCAGATGGCTAAAACTCTCGTTTTCACCAAATCTATTGATGGTGCTTTGGGGGGAGTCATTTACATTAACAGCAGTTATGTATCAATTGAAGGAAAGAATGTACAGATTTCAGGCTCTCTCGAAGTTCCGGCCGGTGCATATCAGGGAGTAAAGAATATCTACATTACCCTTGATGATGAGGAAGCAGTAATCAACTTTTCTCCGAGTCCTACACAGTTTGACGTTCCTTTGAAGCTTACTCTTATTTACAAAGGAGTCAATCTGCAGGGTATCGATAAGAACAAGATCAATTTCTACTACATTAGCGATGACGGCAGCCGAACCGAATTGATCAGCTCTCAATCTATTATTTTCAATCCTTACACTAATACTCTTGGCATTGTTAAAGCAGTTATTAATCATTTTTCCCGTTTTGGATGGGTAATTTAAGAGGGTGCTATGAAAAACATTTCCAAACCATTATTAGATAATTGGAGCCAGATTCTTTCCGTTTATTTCTCCGGAAAGAACGGCGACAGGGAAGTCTCTCCTTTGGATCTCGATTTTATCGATCTGGAAGATTTCGGCAATTATCTTAAAGGTAAATTGTTAAAGCATACTTTTATCGACCTGCTTTTCAATCTTGGTCAGTCGGCTCTTCGTATCGGCTCTAATAAAGTTGCCGAGGAGGTTTTTGAACTGATTGTTGAAGAAAGCAAAGGCGATGAAAAGCTTATCGATTATACGGCCAACGCCAGTCTCGAATTAGGCAAAATTCTTGCCCTTAAATTCTTCTGGAAAGAAAGCCTTCTTAAAATTAACTATGCAAACGAGCTCTACGGAAGGGAAAAGAACTTTAAAAGCTCTTTTTACTGCGAAATTTTAAGCGGTCTCATTTTCGAGGAGATTGGAGGCTATCTTAACGCCAGAAAACACTTTGCAAACTGCCTTAATCTGGTTAACGACCGTAACGATAACGAGAGAATGGGGTTTGTTTTCTCCAATCTCGGGCTTCTTGAATTCTACCAGAACAACCTCGAAGGGGCAATCTCAAATTTCAGGCGCTCCGAAATCTATTATCAGAAAGTTGGTAACAGGATTAAAATCCTCGAAGTGAAATATAACTTGAGTCTTCTTTACCTTTTAATAAAGGACTATAACAACGCGTTCCGCGAAATTGAAGAGACAATTTTCAACAACGAGACTAAGAGCTATTTCACAGCCAACGAAAAAATTTATGTAAACAAGGTTAAAATGTTCATTGAGAGGAACGATTTTACTTTTGCTATCCCTCTAAATCATACAAGTTTCGATATTTACGGTTTCCGTGCCTCGAACGATATTATCGAATACATTTATCAGCTTAAAACAGCTATCAGCAACAATGTTAATTCGGTTTATAAGGAATATCCTGCAACTGTATCGGCGTCCCAGAAAAACGGAAGCACCATAACAATTATTTAATGGAGTTACAATGAAATTTTCCGAGTTTAGAAGCAATCACGAAATTGAAAAGAACTTTTGCTATAGTTCCCAGAAAGGGGAAACTAAGGTCAGGGATCTTGAACTCATACTCAGTGTTATTAAAAACATCAACAGTTCCCTCATTCTTGAAGATGTTTTAACTCTGGTACTGACCAATGCAATCGAACTTACAGGGCTCGAAAGAGGGTTCATTGTGCTGAAAAACCAGTCCGGAATTCTTGAATACAAATTAGGTATGGACTCGAACGGGCTCGTGCTTCCCGAGCATTTCTTTAATATTAGCAATACAGTGGTCGAAGAAGTGTTCCGCACAGGGCAGTCCCGCTTTATTGAAGGCACTCAAAGCGATTTCGGCGGCTTTACCAGTAAGAGTATTCTTAATCTTTCACTGCAGACAATTTTGTGTACTCCTCTTATTATCAATCAGAATAAAATTGGCGTGCTTTATGTTGACAGCAAATACCTTAAAAAAATACGCAACCGCGAGATAATCTATACATTCGAAATCCTCGCCGGACAGGCTGCCATAGCTATTTATAACGCCCAGTTGTACGAAGAATTAAATACGGCTAAAGAGGAAGCTGAAAAATCGGACCGCCTTAAATCGGAATTCCTTTCACAGATTTCGCACGAAATCAGAACTCCTATAAATGCTATTCTAAATTCAACTTCTCTTATTAAGGAAGAGTTCGAAAGAAAATTTGAAGATAATGACTTTGTGGACTTTTTCGAGATTACCGAATCGGCCAGCAGAAGAATAATAAGGACTGTCGACCTGGTTCTCAATATGTCTCAGGTTACAACAGGTTCGTTTATACCTAATAAACTGGAATTCGACCTGGTGGATAATGTGCTGAACGGTTTGTTCTTCCATTATGTGCCCGAAGCGGCTTCTAAAAATCTCGATTTTATTGTTGAAATTAACACTCCCAATACTAAAGTTACTGCCGATGAGTACAGCATCACTCAGGTTTTCAGCAATTTGTTCGATAATGCAATTAAATATACTTCTTCGGGAAGCATTAAAATTGCGGTCAACCGCGATCAGCAGAACAGGCTGTCTGTAATTATTAAGGATACCGGTATTGGAATGTCTAAGGATTTTCTGCCCAGCCTGTTCAATTCATTTACGCAGGAATATCAGGGCTATACAAGAAAATTCGAGGGAAACGGTCTTGGACTGGCGCTTGCCAAAAAATATTGCGAAATTAATAATGCCGATATACTCGTTAAGTCGCAGAAAGGCGTTGGATCTGAATTCAGTATTGTTTTTAATTAGTAATTCTAATTAATTATTCTGAAACAAAATAAAGAGTATTTATGCTGAATAAAGCTCTTGTAGTTGACGATGACGATTTGATACTTAATTTTATGACCACACTCCTGCAGAGAAAATTCGGTCTGCGGGTTTCTACTGCCAAGGATGGGCTTGAAGGAATTGAGCAGTTGAAAAAAGGGGGAGTGGATGTAATATTTCTGGATATTATGATGCCTAAACTGGACGGGATTCAATTCCTTGAAATGATAAGGAGCGAATTCCGCTTTAACCACATTCCTGTTATTATTATTAGCGCCGCAAACAATAAAGAAATTATTGCCAAGCTTCTTAAACTCGGCATTAAAGACTATATACTTAAACCTCTCGAATTCCTGAAAATTACCGATAAACTGAATGACATATTTGCCGAAATTGATTAATGCTTTAGTTCTCTGAATCGGGCAATTATACCTTCAAGTTCCTCTTCATCCTTCTTTTTCAGAGCAGTAAGTGGAGTTCTTACTTCTCCACCTTCATACCCCAGCATGTCCATGGCTTTTTTCAACCCAGGTACTCCGAACCGTGCGGTTACAGCTTTATTCAATTCAAGTATTTCCTTTTGAAGCTGCAGTGCCCCCTGTAAATTCCCTTCGGCTACAGATTCGTATATTTCCACGCATTCATCAGGAGCCACATTTGCAAGCGCTGCAATGCCTCCTGAAGCCCCCCCCGTTAATGCCGAATACAATACCGAGCCGGTGCCGGTAAATACTATAAAATCATCCCCGGCAAGTTTAATCACTTCAAGTATATGAACAATATTTTCTGTGCTTTCCTTTATGCCTATTATGTTCGGATGGGCTGAAAGTTCCGCAACAGCCGCAGGCGCGATGTCGATGCCTGTAAATTTAGGCACATTATAAATGAAAATGGGGATAGGGGAATGTGAGGCGATATTGGTAAAATATGCTATTTGCGCTCCGCTATCCATCTGGGGCTTATAATAGGAGGGGGTAAGCACAAGCGCGGCGTCGGCCCCTGCTTTTGCCGCTTCTTCAGTAAGAAGAAGTGTTTCTTTAACCGAATCGCATCCGGTGCCTGCAATTATGAGTTTATCTTTTGCCGCGGCTTCCTTGCTCTTTTTTACCAGCTCTATTTTCTCTTCCCTTGTAAGAAGAGCCGATTCGCCGTTGGAGCCTAAAGTTACATAACCCCGCAAACGGGTGGAATTATATTTCTCAATATTGCGCTGAAGCCTGCCGTATGATATTTCGTCTTTTTCAAAAGGCGTTGCTAAAGGAGGATAGATGCCTTCGAACATATTTTTACCCCAAGTTTATTATTTGAATATATTCTTAACCACGAACAGCATATTTGCCGGACGCTCTGCCAATCTTCTTACATACCAGGGATACCACGATTCTCCGTAGCTGATTAATACCCTCATTCTGTTGCCGCGCGCGGCAAGCATTTTCTGGTCGTTTGTCCTTATTCCGTAAAGCATCTGGAATTCGAGCCTGTTGCGGTCTATCCCCATTCTTTCAGCTTCGCCTGTAATCCTGTTTACAAGCTCAAGGTCGTGTGTGGCAAATGCACCCCTAATACCGTTCTGCTTAATGCGGTTAAGCAGAACTTTAGCAAGATTGAAATAATTCTCGTCAATTTTCTGCTTCGATTTATATACAACTCCTTCCGATTCCTTGTAGGCCCCTTTAACCAGTCTTATATTGGCGTCTATCTTCATCAGCCTTTCAAGGTCTTCTGCACTCCTGTATAGATATGCCTGAATGCATATTCCCGTATTCGGATGTTCCTTTTTTATCCTCTCGTAAAAATCGATTGTAGCCCCGGTATAACCGCTTCCTTCCATATCAATCCATACAAGCTTATTCATACCGGCCGATTTTAAGGCTATCCTCGCCAGATTTTTATAAGTTTCCTCCGCCGAAAGATCGAATCCTATCTGTGTAAGTTTAACCGAAACCTCGCCGTCAAGTTCAGCGTTCCCGATATCTTCCAGCAGTTTAAGATAATGCCCGGTAGTGTTGTAAGCTTCAAGCAGGGAAGTAATATTCTCTCCAAGGCGTGTAAACACAGCCGGTATATTATTCCCTTTAAGTTTACGCGCGGCTTCAAGAGCATCCGAGGCCGATTCTCCCGGCATGAATTTTTTTACGGCTTTTTTAATAAACCGGTACCGGGGTATATGGTTTTTCAACCATTCGTTTTCAGAACACCAGAGCAAAACATTTCTTATTGCAGGCATTCTTTTGCCTTTCTTATTTTATATAAATTAATTCCTTCTGCGGATTCGAAAGCCATTCGCATCCGTTTTCGGTAATAATTATCATTTCTTCAATTGAACAGATTCCATAACCCGCTACATTTAAACGCGGTTCAATGGTAAACACCATTCCTTTTTCCAAAAGTTCAAAAGGTTTGTTTGCGTATTTCTCCCATGCCGGTCCCAATAATGCGGTTCCGTCGTGCGGGTACATACCAACCTGATGGCCAAGCCCGTGCGGAAATCCTTCATATCCGTTCTTTTCAATAATCTCCCTTGCTATAAGGTCAATTTCAACTCCCTTTCTTCCCGGTTTTATTCCATCTTTTGCCGATTGTATTGCATTAACAATCGTATTGAAACCCTTAAGCACTTCTTCGGGAGCTTTTGTTTCCCCCTCGCGCAGTACATAAAAATTCCTCTGAAGGTCTGAACAGTATTTGTTTACTTTAACTCCGAAATCGATGTTTACCAGGTGCCCGCGTTCAACTTTTTGGTCCGATGGTGCATAGTGAGCCTGAGCGTTATCGGGGCCTGTAAATACAGCGGGGCATACCTGCTCTTCCCATGCCAGACCCAATTTTTTCTTCTCAACTTCTCCTTTCATAAAAAGGGAAATTTCCTTCTCGGTTACTCCCGGTTTAATGAATAGGGCAGCCGATTTGAAAATGTCCTCAGCCTCCTTAACAGCTTCCTTTATATTGCCAAGTTCGTAATCTGTTTTTCTCTGCCTCAATGCCGATACGATTTTTTCGGCAGATACAATTTTGTTCTCAAGGCCGAGCGGCTTTAATACTTCAACCAGCGTAAGATACATGCCGTATGTAATGCCGTCGCATATCTCGCTTCCTACCGAATAATTAAGTGCAATATTTTTTGGATTTATTTTCTTCAATAGTTCCGTAAGAGGTTCCTTAAAGCCCGATACAAAACCGAAAACCTCATCGTAAGCGCCGGTATCTTCTACGGTTTTCTTATCGTACTGCCCAACAACGGCGTAAGCGCCCCCTGCTTTGGTTATCACAAAAGATGAATGCCATGTTACATCGGCGCTTGCAAGGAACGAAAGTGTCGGGTCTCCGTTTATTGAGCTTTCCCTTACAAAAGTTATCCAGCAATCAATATCCAGTTCTTTTAAAATTGCTTTAGCCTGATTGATCTTCTCTTTAATTAACATTTAGCCACCATATTTTTTTAATTTTTTCATCGATATAAATACTAAAAATGAAGCAAAAAATGAAATGAGTGAAAGTATAAGGTAAAAAGAATGATGCGGAACGCTATCGTATATTTTGCCGAAAAGGCCGGAACTTATTACACCTATTGCCGTTGCCGAAAACCATCCGCCTATCATAAATCCCTGTATTGACGGGGGAGCCACTTTTGTTACATAACTCTGCCCAAGGGGCGAAATAAGAATTTCGCCTATTGTAATTGTAAAATACGTTGCCACAAGCCAGAGGGGCGACATTATATTCTGGTCCTTATTACCCCCTAATATCGAAGCCGCTACCATTATAAGCATTGCAAGCCCCATCATATTCATACCAAAGAATATTTTGGTAGGGGTTGAAGGCTCTTTCCCTTTTTCGCGGAATTTGGAAAAAATCCACAAGATTATCGGGGTAAGCAGAATTATGAAAATAGCTCCGAATGCCTGGAATACTTCGGGGCGAAGCCATGATACTTTTACGGTTGATATATCGGCAAATTTTGTGAGGGCAAATCCGTTCTGATAAAAAGGAAGCCAGAACATTGCCGCTATAGGGAAAAGGACCAGCAGTGTCAATACTCTTTCCCGGTACTCGGCCTTGCTTAAAGTGCCCGTACTTCCGGGGGCGCTGTTATGCGCGGCTGTTCTATGAGGATTAACGGCTATAAGTTTCTTCTTACCCGATTCGAATATGGCGATGGCAAAAAGCATTCCTATTGCCGCCGCCCAGAATGACATATTATAATTATTAAAAAGTATTCCTATTACGTTTGTTGTAAGTGGACCTATTGTAGCCCCAACGTTTACCCCCATATAGTAAATGTTAAATCCCGAATCCTTAAGTTCGCCTCTATCGTGATAAAGGTTGCTTAAAAGGGTAGTCATATTTACCTTAAAAATACCGGTTCCAATACCTACAAGAAATAAACCGATATAAAAGAATAATAGATTATTATGCGATGAAAGCGCCAGGAATGTATATCCGAAAGCCATCATAACGGCGCCGGTTCTAACCGTTGCTATTGCGCCGATAACCTTATCGCCAAGGTAGCCTCCAACAAGAGGGAACAGGTAACAGGCGCCTATAAATAATGCGTACAGGTTCCCCTGTGTGGCAATATTAAATTTCAGTTCTTTATCCATATAAAGGACGTATATAGCGGACATAATGTAGAAGCCGAAGCGCTCCCACATTTCCGTCATAAAAATTATGCCTAAGCCTTTAGGGTGTTTTTGGGTCATTATTAGCTCCGTATAGGATTGAGTTTCCCTCTTTGATTTATAAAATCAATTATTTAAAGCCTACTTTAACTAAACTGCATAATTAGAAGTAATAATAATCAGCGCAGTATAAAACCGTTCTTAAATTCATCTTCCGGATTCAGAAGGAATCTGTTAATTCCTGTAATAAAGGCGGTGCCTTCAACTTCGGGTATTACCGCATCGTATGGACCGAATTTAGTTGTTTCAACTACCCGTCCCGTAAATTTTGAGCCGACAATACTTTCAATTACCATCGGTTGATTTATTCCAATTTCTTTTTTAGCGTAGTGGAGAGCCATTCGGGCGCTTACGCCGGTTCCCGTAGGACTGCGGTCAACTTCCCCTTCGGCAAATATGCATACGTTGCGGCTATCGGCTCCTTTGGTTAGGGGAGCGCCGTAGAAAATGGTCCCGTATAAAAATCCCAGGTCGCTATCGAATGGATGCTTAATTTCGAAATTATTCATTACAGCCCGCTTAATCATCATCCCTTTATCAATCAGTTGGCCGAATTCTTTTTCGGCCATTGTAAGGCCCAGCTGTTCGGACTTAACATAAGCATAAAATGCACCGCCGAATGCTATATCGAACTTGATATTGCCAAGCCCGGGCACGTTTACAGTCTGGTCTGCCATATAAACAAAAGAGGGCACATTATGGAAGAAGACCGATTCCACTTTATTATTCTTTATTCTTGCGTTGGCGGTAACCAGTCCTGCGGGTGAATCTATCCTGATTGTAGTTACAGGTTCTTTCTTTTCGAACATCCCGGTTTCTAACACAACCTTCGTTACGGCAATAATGCCGTGCCCGCACATTGTACTGTAGCCTTC